>JBBQDJ010000055.1:0-12555 GCA_038319595.1 Verrucomicrobiales bacterium | reverse complement strand
GCGAGATCCACGTCCTTGGCCATCCGCGAGGCATCACCACAGACATAGAAGGCTGCTCCGCCGTTGAGCCAGGTCCAGAGTTCCGCGCCGTTCTGCTCCATCAGGTGCTGGACGTAGAGTTTTTCCTTCTGGTCACGCGACCAAGCGACGTCGAATTTCGTAAGCGTGCCATCCGCGAGGTAGCCTTCGATTTCCTCCTGATAGAGAAAATCGGTCGCAAGGTGCGGATTACCGAAGAACAACCAGTTCCGCCCCTTGGCCGCGGTGGCCTTGCGGTCCTCAAGGAAGGCACGGAACGGCGCGATGCCGGTGCCCGGGCCGACCATGATCACATCGACTTCGCCATTGGCCGGCAGACGGAACGCGTTGTTGCTATGGACGAACACTCCGGGCTTGGCATCGCCGGTCAGTCGATCCGCGAGGAAGGTGGAGCAGATGCCGCCGCGTTTGCGCCCGTAAGTCTGGTAGCGGACGATGCCGACGCAGAGATGCACCTCGCCAGGATGCGCGCGCGGACTCGACGCGATGGAGTAAAGCCGCGGCTGGAGCTTCTTCAGAATGGAAACGAATTCCTCGGCATCCGCAAAATCGGCAGGGTGATCCACGACCAGATCGATCAAGTCGCGACCCCAACAGAAATCGTCGTAAGCCTTCTTGTCATCCGCCGCCACCAGTGAGCGGAGAAACGGTGATCCACTTTTCGCCTGCCACTTCTGGATGATCGATTTGTTCACCGATCCGATGTCGTAGTGGCGGAGTAGCGCCTCGCGCAGTGAGACCTCGTCGCCAGCGGGCGAAGGAACGCTCCCCGCTTTGAAGGGCAGGTTGGCGATGATTTCATCCACCACCTCGGGCGGATTCACGGGATAGACGCCGAGCGCATCACCCACCTGATAGATTAGATCCGAGCCCTCGAGTGACAGCGCGATCTGATGGGTCTGCTTGTCGCCAGGGCCATTCAGATTGTAGTTTTGCACCAGCGGGGCAGGGAAGGGGTTGCTTTTCGAGTAACCCACCTCAGAGGGCTCCACGATGGCTGCGGTGCCGTTAGGAATGGCGGCACCGGCAGGGGCCAGTCTGGCAATCACTGCGGAGGACCATTCCGCGTAGGGGGCGTCCGGGTCCACATCGACATCGATTCGTGAGTGAATGCTCCTCGCGCCCAAAGCGGAGAGGCGGGTGTCGAACTCGATGCCGCATTTGCAGAAATCCGGATAACCGCTGTCACCGAGCGCGAGAACGGAATAGGAAACGCCCTCCAGCTTGGGGGCGGCTTCACTCATGAGCCACGCGTGGAGATCCGTTGCGCTATCGGGCGGCTCGCCGTCGCCGTAGGTGGAGGTGATGACAAGCAGGTTCGTTTCCTTGGACAACCGCGAACGGTCATAAGCGGCCATGTCGTGGATTTCCGGTTCGAAATTTCCCTTCTTCAGGGATTTAACGAGCTTTTTGGCAAGTCCTTCGGCGGTGCCGGTCTGCGAACCGTAGAGGACGGTGACAGGCACCGCGGGCCCAGCGGCAGCGGTCGCTTGATTGCCCTGCGCCAGCGCTTTGGAAAGGAAATCATTCAGCCAAGCACGTTGCTCGGCGGTGAAGGGAGCGTCGTCGGGAAGTTGGATCGGAAAGACCATGGTTCTTGAGAAATTCAGCCTTCGCTGATGCTGCGGAAGCTTTCGAGTGATAAAGCAGGATTCAAGCCTGATTCGGCGCAATTCCCCTCATGCTAGGCATGAAGTCTCCTTTCTTCCGCTTCTCATCGGCTAGGTGGGCCGGAGATCCGCCCACCTTATCCTGCAAACAAGGGCTTATCCACTAACAGCACCCGGGATGCTCAGGATTTCCAGTTCAGCGCGCCTTTTTTCAGCGCGTAGACATAAGCAAAAACCAGGATCCCGGCGAAGCCTGCCATGCTGACCAAGGCGGCGGGGCCCTGAGCGACCAGATCGCGGAACTGCACCGCCCATGGATACATGAAAACCACTTCGATGTCGAAGATGACGAACAGCATCGCAACCAAATAGAACTTCACCGAGAACCGCGGCGCGCCGTCGCCAATGGGCACCATGCCGCACTCGTAGGCGCTGTCCTTGGTCGCATTGCGCTTTGCCGACCGGCCAAAGATCACACTGGCGGTTAGTGTGGACACGGCGAAACCGAGCGCGATCAGAACCTGGAACAGGACGGGAAGGTAATCTTGTGGCATAATTCAACGGGCAGACGTGGAGGTCTTAGGGTTCCATGCAGGAAATGGGTAGAAAAAAAACCCGCGCCCTCATCAGGCGCGGGTTTTTGGTAAAGCCATACTCGAATCAAGCGTCCTCTTGGGCGGCTGCATCTTGTGCGGCAGCGTAGGCGCTGGATGCTTCGTGCACACGGGCAGTGCCCTTGTATTCCTTGCCGATTTTCTCGACAAGGCCGCGGGTCACGAGATTCTGGAGTTTCTCGTAGGCGCGCAGGCGAAGCATCTCTTCACCACCGCTCACAGCATTGCGAACTTTCAGGTTGGCGAAAACGCGCTCGAAGAGATCGTTGAAGCCAAACACCTTTTTTTCCGCAAGGACATTGCAGAGTTCGTCAGTGACATGGTCCGGGAGGCGACGTGAGAATCGGGTACGTTTCGTGGTAATTGCCATAACGACGTCACGTTACACCCTTTGGTGACAAAAGCGACTCAAAAAAACGGCCGCCTATAACAAACGGAAAATAATATCACGCAAGTATTTAATTTCAACCTACGCGATTTAGTTGCATTTTACCCGTGATGCCAGCTTGACAGCCGGGTGCTTTTAGGCATCCTCCGCGTCCCGTCGCGTCGGTAACGTGCCGGACACCATATTCCCATGAAAAAGGACCTTCACCCGAAATACAATCCGGTCGTCTTCGTTGACATGACCACCGGCAAACGATTCATCAGCCGCTCGACCAAGACCTCCGAAAAGAAGGAAGTCATCGATGGCGTGGAACACAGCCTCATCTCGATCGGCATCACTTCTGATTCGCATCCGTTCTTCACCGGCCTCGCCCAGTTCGTGGACACCGAAGGACGCATCGACAAATTCCAAAAACGTTTCGGTGCCGTGCGCCGCGTTGGGAAGCCGAAGCTCGACTGATCGAATCCATTTCCCGACTTTTGAAAACGCCCGTCTGCTTCCCGCAGCCGGGCGTTTTTTGTGATCCTCCGTCCCACAGGATAAGCTTGTCGCCGCGCCGGCGAGCGGACAGCTTTCTGAAGAATCTACACCAGTCCATCGATGAAACATCTTACCCGCTTTTTCCGCTCCCGTCTGTTGAGTCCGCTCGCCGCCTCCGCCTTGCTTGCCGCCCCGCTTGCCAGCGCGCAGGAGGACATGTCCAAACCGGTGATCACCACCGAAACCAAGAAGGGCGAAGACGGCAAGGATGGCCTCTACATGTATATCGACGGCATCAAGGTCCATGAAACCGACACCAGCAAGCAGCCGCTTCCACCAGTGGTGACGCCGGGCGAACCCGCAGGATTCTTCGCGCCGCCGTCGGATGCGGTCGTTCTTTTCGATGGTAGCGCAAAAACCCTAACGGAAAACTGGACCGCCACCAATGGAAAACCCAGTGGCTGGAAAGTGGTCGATGGCGCCCTCGAGTCCGTCAAAGGCGCGGGCTACATCCAGACTGCGGGGAAATTCGGCTCCTGTCAGCTCCACGTCGAGTGGGCCGCCCCCGTCAAGGCGGAAGGCAGTGGCCAAGGCCGTGGCAACAGCGGAGTTTTTCTCATGGGGACCTATGAAGTGCAGGTGCTCGACAGTTTTGAAAACGTCACCTACGCCGATGGTCAAGCGGGCGCGCTCTACGGCCGCAGCAAGCCACGGGTCAATGTCTCGCGCAAACCGGGTGAGTGGCAGAGTTATGACATCATTTTCCATCGCCCGCTCTTTGATGAAAGCGGCAAGGTGACCCGCAGGGCGACGTTCACCGTGTTGCACAACGGCGTCTTGATCCAGGATCACGTGGTTCTCAGCGGTGGCACCGGCTGGATGGGGCCGAATGCGGCTTCCGAATACAAGGCCCACGCCGACAAGCTCCCCATCGCGCTGCAGGATCACGGCAATCCCGTCCGCTTCCGCAATATCTGGCTCCGCGAGTTGAACGACTGAGGACGATTCCCACCGTCACGCCGTTTTGCTTGGCGGGGGAGTGATCTCCCGCTTTGCTCCCCGCCATGCTCGCCAAGCGCATCATCCCCTTTCTCGACGTGACCGACGGCCGCGTCGTCAAAGGCGTCAACTTCGTCGATCTCATCGATGCCGGCGATCCCGTGGAGTGTGCCATCGCCTACAATCTCCAACAGGCCGACGAACTCGTTTTCCTCGACATCACCGCCTCATCCGACAACCGCAACACGATGGTCGATGTCGTTCGGCGCACGGCCGAAAAATGCTTCATCCCTCTCACCGTCGGCGGTGGGATCCGCTCCGTGGACAACATGCGGGAAATGCTGTTAGCCGGCGCGGACAAGGTCGGCGTGAACACTTCCGCAGTGACCAATCCCTCGTTAGTTGATGCCGGTGCCAAGGCGTTCGGCAGCCAGTGCATCGTCGTCGCCATCGACGCGAAACGCGAAGGGCCCGGAAAATGGATGGTTTACACCCACGGCGGGCGCAACCGCCTGGAACTTGATGCCGTGGAATGGGCCAAGGAAGTCTGGCGGCGCGGTGCGGGCGAGATCCTTCTCACCAGCATGGACTCGGACGGCACGCAGGCGGGTTACGACATCGAGCTAACAGCAGCCGTTTCCTCAGCCATCGGCATCCCGGTGATCGCCAGCGGTGGTGCGGGAAATCTCGATCACATGGTGGACGTGCTGGAAGCCGGAAAGGCGGATGCCGTTCTAGCAGCCAGCATTTTCCACTTCGGAATGCACACCGTCGCCGAGGCCAAGAGCCACTTCGCGAGCCGCGGTGTGCCGGTCAGGCCGATGGTTTTATGAAAATCGCATGCCTCCTGTTCGTGGCATTGATCGTAATCGTCAACGTAGTGGCGGCGATCCGTCAGGTTTGGGTTCTCCTTCGGACAAAAATTGATGTCTGCAACGGCGTGATCGTCTCAAGCCTTCTGGGGCAAGAAGAGGAATGGCACGGCGGTGACAACAGGCTGACGATTTATCGGCCGCTGGTGGAGTTCGAATACGAAGCGGCGGGCCGGATGATGAGGAGTGATCGGATTTCGTTTGCCATCGTCAAAACGTCGAAAAGATCCGAGGTGGAAAAGCGGCTGCGATTCTATCAGAAGGGGAAAAGCGTGAAGGTTTTTTACAATGCGGATGATCCTGCGGAAGCCTATTTGAAAAACCCGCGGAACCACATCTGGACATCCGTTTTCTGGGGCCTGGGAATGACCGTCTTTGGCACAGCCTTCGGGACGATGATCTGGAAAGTCGTTCCTTGAAACTACTGGGCTTCCCGTATGATCACAGAGAAGAAGGATGTTCTCATCCATGAGTATGCCCGTACTCTCAAGCCCCACCCATCAAGGCAGCGGAATGTTCATCTTGAAGGGGATAGTGATCACAGATTTCGCCGTGAGCAGATAGATTTTCACGATCACTCCGGCGGGTGCGTTGTTCACCGTGACCGAGACGCTCTTTGATTTTCCGAAACCCATGGAGCTGGAGCCGCTGGTCTTGAGCGGCTTGCCATCGGCGGCGCAGAATTCCACGGAAGAAATCTTGCCACTGGGGTCCTTCAGTTCGTAGCTGAATTCGTCGTCCTTGGGTGCTTTCAGGGTGATTTCCACTCCGGCGGCTTTCAGCGCCGGGTCGGCCAATGGCTTGCCGGCGGCCGTGGCGAGATTCGCGGTGACGATGCTCGTGGGATCCGCTTTCGGCGACATCAGCTCGATCTTGCCGGCTAGCGCCACGCTTTTCGCGCTGCGAGGTGGATTTTCCAAGTCCACGGAGGTCTCGAATTCCCCTGCTCGTTTTGGACCGGGGCCGAATGCTTGCTCCAGCGGTTTGAAATCGTCGTCGCTTCTCATGCGGTTTTTTGGAATCCCGAGTTTTTTCCCGGTATCGTCCACAGCGCTCTCCACTTTCACACGCATCCCCTTGGCCTCCGCAAGTTCGGGGCCTGCGACGAGCAGCTTGATTTCAAGCCCGGAGAAAAACTGGCCGGTGGTGCGTTTGTCGGAGACCTCTCCCAAACTGACGGTGGCTTCCGCGTGGACTAGATTTGAGATAACAATCAGCAGGGGTAAAATACGTTTCATCACAACGGCCACTCCATCGAGTGGCATCGACCCGGTCAAGCCAAACTCCGGCAGAGAATCCCGGGGCGATCAAGCGAGGGAAAACCCGTGCTTTACCGTCCAATTTCAAACTAACAGATATCGGCAACCAAACCTAAGGGGAAGGGATCTCCGGTCCCTTCTTCTTTCTGCGGTGAAATCGAAGAGAAGGGACCGGAGATCCATCCCCCTTATTTCATGGAGCATCGCGCTGCGATCTGACGATTTTGAGAAATTGAATGTTAGACAATTGATTGCAGCGCGTCTGCAATACGGGCGGATTGCCGCTCGCGGTCGATGAACCAGGACACTTCCTCGTAGCCTGCCTCCAGCAGAAGATTCAGCGCCTTGATGTAACCATCGCCAACGCGCTTGGCCACATGGGCATCCGCACCGATGACGACGGGGATGTTACGCTCTCGCATCAATAGAAGTTGAGATGGGGAGGGATTCATTTCCGGCAACGCCTTCTGTACACCGCTGGTGTTGAGCTCCATGGCCACGCCGGTGGCGGCGATGCGGTCGAGCGAGCGCTCGATGAATGGGCGCATTTGTTCAAAATCCCAATCTGCCGGTGACTCGTTCTTGATCAGATCCGGGTGAGCCAGTGTATCGAACAACCCGCTTTCCGCAGAGAGTGCGAGATGATCGTAGTAAAGCTGTTGATAGCTGAAAATCTCGCCGGTGTAGAACCGTCTGCGATAGTCCATCACCTGATAGTGAATGGATCCAAGGACATGGCTCAGCGGCACGCGGGCATGGAGTTTTTCCAACCACGGCTCCACCCCCGGATAGAAATCACTTTCTAAACCAAGCCTAACGTCCAGCCGGCCTGCGAACTTGTCGCGCGTGGCGTAAACCCTCTCCAGATACTCATCGAACTGCTCTGGTGCCATCCGCACGTTGGCCGAGAATCCGTCGGGCAGTGGGCAATGGCAGGTGAAGGTGATACCTTTGAAATTCCGGGTGATTGCGGCTTCTGCATACTCGTCCGTGGTGCCGAACGCATGCTTGCACAAGGTGGTATGGCAGTGGGATTCGTATAGAAGTGGCTCGGGCATATTCCTAGGCTTCCAACATGGCCCGGAAGCGCGGGAGGATTTTTTGATAGAGGGAGTTCTTGCCGCCTCTTGAGAGCTGGACGGCGACGAGTTCCGCGGGAGATGCGGGATCGATCGGAGAGAGCGAGGTTGCCTTGTAAGTAGCGGTTTCCACCATCCGTTCCACATGGGATGCGCCGGGTTTCTGGCTGACTTGGACGGTCGTGTTGGTCATCCGGATGACCACCGATGAAAGCGGAGGACCGGACGCATCCGAGGTGAGTTTCACAGCGATCGGGACGCCAGATGTGGATTCAAGAGCGAAGGCTCCCCCGGATTTATGATCCTTCCAACCGGCCTGCACGGCGAGCCAAGCCAGCATCTGCAGTGCGGAGTTCCGGTGATCGGGGTGGTGGCAGATTTCTACCGAGTGGATCGAGGGTAGGTCCTGCTGGGCCGCGGAGTCGTCAAACAAGCTGGCGATCCCCACGCGGAACTGCCAGGAGCGGGTCCACGCGTGATCCTGGATGACCATGTCGGGGTTTGCCTGTGAGCATTCCTCGATGATCCGGAACGATGCCGCCGGATCCAACCAGGAGGAGCTGTCGATGATGAAACGGTCGATCACGCTAACCAATCGTTCCGTTAGAATTTCCGAAAGCTCGCCCTGCCACCAGAAGATGAGTGGAAGGTCGGAGTTGAGGTGGGCGAAAACGGTGTTGCGGAACCGCCCGGTGACACGACCGGTGAGATGGAAGGCGATCTGTTCGCAACACACCGACTTGCGGCCGTCGGCCAGGTGGCAATGCGCGGTGATCCATGCGCGGAGGCTCGGTTGTGGTTCGGCTCGATCGATGCCGACGAGGATCGCCCGGCAGGCATGCTCGCGGGTGAGTTCCCGGATGATTTCCGAATTCGCGATCAGCGCGCCGGGCTTCTCCGAATAGACCACGAGATTCATCAACGACGCGTTCGTCCGCGCTTCGTCCTGTTCCCAGAGTTTCCGCAGCTCACGGTCGATGGATGCCACAGGCACTTCAATTCCCAGCTCGGGACAGACTTCGGGGATGGTATCGATGAGGGTGTTCATGTCAGCGGTAGATGTCTTTGCGGTGGCCGATTCGAATAATGAAAACAGTTAGGATGGAATTTCGGGTCTCGTAAATCACCCGATAGTCACCAACCCTGATGCGATACCTGTAATCAAATCCCTTCAATTTTCTGAATCCATCAGGATAAGGGTCGTCCGCCAGACCCTCGATCGCCTCGGCGATGCGTTTGGCGATGGACGACTGGAGACGTGCCAGATCCTTTCGGGCGGTCGCCTTGATCTCAAGCTTGTAGGATGCCATTGGCGATCAACTCCTTTTTCACCTGCTCCCACGGCAAGGATTCGTCGTCCCGGCACTCGATACAGGCAGCCAGATCAATCATATCCTCCATCAGCTCCTCGTATTCCTTGATCGGGATCACGACCGCGACCTTTCGCCCCTTGTCGTTGGTGACAAACTGGGTTTTGATTTTGCGTGGGAAGACCATGTCCATGAAGCTAGTTTAGCAGGAATTAACTGACGATGCAAGCTGCGGGAAAACTCACAATCGCCGCCACTGGTTTCCGTCTTGTTGCAGAAGCTCGTCGGCTTCCTTAGGTCCCCAGGAACCGGCGACGAATTCCGCCATGGGCGGGGGATTGTCGGACTGGTGCCAGGCATGTTCGATGTGATCGATGAACTTCCAAGCCTCCTCCACCTCGTCGCGGCGGGCGAAGAGGGTGGCGTCGCCGGCGATGGCGTCGAGCAGGAGGCGCTCGTAGGCCTCCGGGCTACCCTTGCCGAAGCTGGTGGAGTAGTGGAAATCCATTTTCACTGGTTCGAGCCGCAGGCTGGTGCCAGGGATTTTCGAAACCATACGTAGCGAGATTCCTTCGTCCGGCTGGATGCGGATGACGAGGACGTTGCCGCCGGGAACGCCGCCGGAGATGGCGTTGAAAAGCACGCACGGTGCGTCTTTGAAGTGGACGGAGATCTCGGTGGATTTCTTCGGTAGGCGTTTCCCCATGCGGATGTAACACGGAACGCCGCTCCAGCGCCAGGTGTCGATGAGTAGTCTAACAGCGACGTAGGCCTCGGTGTTGGAGGTCGGGCTGACTCGGTCTTCCTCACGGTAGCCGGGCACTGGATTTCCATCGATGTAGCCAGCGGTGTATTGGCCGCGGACGACGTTGGCGGCGACTTTTTCCGGCGTATCCCACTGCCGCAGTGAGCGGATGACTTTGACTTTTTCATCGCGCACGCCGTCGGCTGATAGATCGGTGGGTGGCTCCATGGCGACGAGGCTGAGGAGCTGAAGGAGGTGGTTCTGGACCATGTCGCGCAGTGCGCCGGCACCTTCATAGTACCCGCCGCGGCCACCTTCCATGCCGAGATTCTCCGAGCAGGTAATTTGAAGGTGACTGATGTATTTGCTGTTCCAGAGCGGCTCGAAGATCGAGTTCGCGAAACGCAGGACCATCAGGTTTTGCGCGGTTTCCTTGCCGAGGTAGTGGTCGATCCGATAGGTGTCGCTTTCGTGGAAAGTTTCGTTGACGACTTGATTGAGGTGCCTAGCGGTGGCGAGGTCGGTGCCGAAGGGTTTCTCGACGATGACGCGCGACCAGCAGCCGGGTTTCGCCTCGTTGAGCCCAGCGGTTTTCAGGTGGATGAGGATCTCGTCGAAGTATTCCGGCGCGGAGGCGATGTAGAACAGGCGGTTGCCCTTGCCGCCGCGTTCGGCGTCGATGGCGTCGAGTTTTTCAGCAAGACTTTTGTATCCTGCGTCGTCGGTGAACTCCGAGGTGTGATAACTAACCGTCTGGATGAAGGGTCCCCAGATCGTGTCGTCTTGACCGGAGCGGGAAACTTTTTTGTTCAGCTCCTCGAGTCCGGCGCGGAATTCGGGGTCCGATTTTTCCCGCCGGGCGAAACCGATGATCTTCGTCCCGGTCGGCAGCTCGCCATCGACTGCTAGATTGTAGAGTGCGGGGATGAGCTTGCGGTGCGTGAGGTCACCGGTGGCACCGAAGATGACGACGGTGCAGGGCTCGGCACGCGAACGGGAGACGAGGTCTTCGCGGAAGGGATTGCTCATGGGATTGCAACAGTTTCAGCAAACCCGACCCGTGAGGCAAAGCCAAATACTCTGGATTTTGCGATCTGTGGCCAACCCTTGACCGAACCGACCGTTTACGATTGGGACTCCTGCCCAAGCCAGTGGAAAGAGCCTGATAGGTTCTGACATGGATGGAGGCGGTCAGGTGCGGGTGATAGGATCACCGTTAATTTTCGTGGTATCGAGGATCGGAGTTGCGGGTCCGCACGGCTTGGACGAGTTCTCGGCAATTCGACCTTGAACGCCTACCGTCGTCCGGTTTTTATTCGCGACAGTAATGAGGGAAGATTCGAATGAGTTTGCCAAGGATTCTGATGCCGCGCAGGTGCTTCAGTTCATCAAGACAGGCCTTTGGAGGAAAGCCCGGGACGCGGCCAAGGCGCTTTGTAAAAAGGATCGCGGGCGGTATCTCGTTTTGCTGATCCAGGCGAACGTGGGCTTGGTGCGTGAGATGCTTGGCAAGGGGTTGGTCAAGGAGGCGGAAACGGTGGTGGCTTATCTGGCAACCATCGCTCCCGCGGATACAATGACGACCTTGCGGGCGGAAATGGCTGCCCCGACGGGGAAAAAGCAAGTGGTGGCACTGGCGGATTCCGGTGGGGCCGGATGGTGGGTGGCTGCGTTGCGAGCGGACGAAATTTTGATGAAAGCAGGCTTGGTTTCTCCTGCGGATCAGGCGGCTGTGGATTTGTTGGTGACCGATGTGTTCGAGCCGGACGATGCGGGAAATGATGGGCAAGCGGCACGCCTAACAGCGGAGCTGATGGCGGTGCGCACCGCGTGTGCCGCCACCGGAGATGGGCGGTGGGAAGAGGCGAAGGACGCGCTGCGCGGCCTGCAGCGGCAGTCGGTATTCTGGCAATGGCGGATTTTCCTGCGTGGGGTGCGGTGCGTGTTCGAGGAAGATCGGGAAACGGCGCGGCAATGTTTCGAGCAACTACCGCCAACCGGAGCTTTGGCTCAGGCTGCGGCAGCCTTGGCACCCGATCTTGCCAGAGGCTCGCGCCCGGCACCGTCTACCGCGACGATTCCTTTCCACTTGGCAGCCACCGGTCAGCCGGCCGCTTGGGCGGCACCGGTTCTAACTGCCTCGGCATCATGGAAAGCAGGTAAGCGGATCCGGGCATTCGACGATCTGGTAGCTGGCATGAAAGGGGTGTTTCCCTCCGTCGAACCCGGGCTTCCCGCTCTGCTGACCGATGCGATGATGCCTTCCCATGCCCGCATGAACGAGGGCGACTGGGAAGATTCCGAGGAGCTATACCAACGTTTTTGCGATGGACGAGGGAAGATCAAACCCCAGGTTTCGAGGTCTGCTCTGGCGTTTCTCCGGTCGATGTGTCTCGCGGAAAAAGACGAGATGCCGCACCAAGAATTGGACCGGTGTTGGCGGATGCTCATCGATCAGTGGCAGAAACTCCATGGCCCGGACCCGCAGCGCGATTCGTTGGCTTGGCAATGGCTTGGAGATACTCTGGGGGCTCCCGCCTCAGTGAAGAGCAACCCCTTCGATGACTACGGCACGGAGAAACGCAAAAATGCGACCAATGCACTCAAGGCCTACGAGAAATCCGTTGAGATCGACGAGACCAACGAAGCCGCGTGGCTCGGCTTGGCATCCCTATTGATCCGTCAGGGAGACACCAAGCAAAGCAATCGGATGCTGGACGATCTGGTGAAAAAATTTCCCCGCAACAAAGGCATCCTGATCCTCGCCGGGGACAGTGCCATCGGCCGCAAGAGCTATCCCAAAGGAATCATTATCCTTCGGGCCGCGCTGGCTCTGGATCCCCTGGACAGGAATCTCAAGGAGGGAATCGTGGTGGCTCTGACGCAGCGAGTGCGAGACGCCCGCCGCAAAGTTACTCCAACCGCAGCCTTGTGGGAGGAAATCGAACCCTTACTCGAAAACAACCCTCCTAGCAGTCACTCCATGCTCAGCCGCTGGATGGCGCGCGTTCGTCGCTCGTTGTTAGATCATGATGCGGAGGCAGCCGCGCAGGCGGAAGCGGAATCCATCGCGATGGCTCCCTCCAAGTTGGTCCGCGTGTTTTTCGCCATCATCCTCGCGTCCGTCTATGGCATCCCTCCCCGCAAGGAATGGGAGTAT
>JBBQDJ010000054.1:0-12715 GCA_038319595.1 Verrucomicrobiales bacterium | reverse complement strand
GGCTACTAATGAATCGACAGCATTAGGCCGAACATCCGCCATGGCCGAATACGTCGAAAGTGTTGCGGACATTAAGAGGCTAAAGATGGTTCTCATTTTCTTTGGCGAGCATTACTATTGAACATCACGCAGTTTTTGTTGAGCACATACAACTTGGAAGAATACTTCTCTGCGATCTCCGCTGCTTAGAGGTTTTTAGGTAGCCGAGGAGGAATTGCCGTTCTTTCAAATCAACCCACCACGTTCAGTCTTACGGGCTTGTCCTCAGCGCCACTCACTGACCAGATGCGCGCCCTGCGAAGGCCGGGAGGCGAAGATCTGGGGCTTGATGCCGGTGGCTTGTTCGTAGTCGGCAGCCATTTTGGCGGCGATCTCGGAGGCTCGGCGGGATTCACAGAGAGTGACGGTGGACCCGCCGAAGCCGCCGCCGGTCATGCGGGCACCGATGACGCCGCCATTGCGTCCGATCTTGCGTGCGATCTCGACCATGATGTCGAGCTCCTTGCAGGAGACTTCAAAATCGTCGCGCAGGGAGTCGTGGCTGGCGGCCATCAGGGGGCCGAGCGTTTCAAAGTCATTCCGCGCCAATGCCGAGGCGGCGGCGATGGTGCGGGAAATCTCGCCGACGACGTGACGCGAGCGGCGGTTGATCGGGTCTCCGAGTTTCTCCCAATTTCCTTGCACGTCGGCGGCGGAGACATCGCGCCATGAGGCTTTACCGAGAATGGCGAGTCCGTCTTCGGTGTGCTTGCGGCGGGTGGCGTAACCGCCGTCGGAGAGTTCGTGATGCACCATCGTGTTCGCAATCAGGACGGTGAGGTCGGGATTTTCGAAAGGGACGAGTTCGGGTTCGCCGGTGCGGCAGTCGATGAGGACGAGGCGGTTGGGTTTGCCGAAGGCGGAGGCGAACTGGTCCATGATGCCGCAGGGGACATGGGCGAAGTCGTGCTCGGCTTTCTGGCAGAGCAGGGCCTTTTCCTTGGTGTCGAGCACGGTGTCTAACAGCCCTTCGAGAAACGTCGCGGTGGCGCATTCAAGTGCGGCGGAGGATGACAGCCCGGCCCCGCCGGGAACGGATGAGAGGATGTAGGCGTCGAAGCCCGGAATGTGATGGCCGCGGTCTTGGAAGCCGCGGATGACGCCGCGCAGATAGTTCGCCCATTTCGGCTCGCCGGGTTCTTGGATTTTCGTTAGATCGAGAATGGCGATTTCCTCGCTGATGGCGGAGGTGATGCGAGCCTCGCTGGTGCCGTTGGCACTGCCGGCGATGACGATGTAGCGGTCGATGGCGAAGGGCATCACGAAGCCGTCGCAATAGTCGATGTGCTCGCCGATCAGATTCACGCGGCCGGGAGCGGCGGCGGTGATCGTGGCCTTGGTCTGGAAGCGGGTGGCGAGGCCTGCTGCCGCGTCGGAGACAAGGTCGTTGAGGTCGGGGTTGATCTGGAGCATGGGTGTGGGTGGTTAGCTGGGTTCGACGCTGGGTGAGTGATCAAGGCGGCGGCGGTAGCTTTCGACGGCCTGGGTCCACACGTTGTGCATGCCTTCCGCCGGGCGGAGCCAGACGGCGCGGTGCATCATGAGCATGGCGGGTGCGAGGTAAAGCAGTTCGGAAAGTTCGTTTTTCGAAAGGCCAGCCGGTCCTTCACTCAGGCAGCGTTCGGCGAGCAGTTCATCGGCGGCGGTGAGCTCGGAATGTTCCAGGAGTGAGACGTGGACGCCGTTGACGTAGGGATCGACGACGGCACCCACCATGCCGCGGCGCGCCGGGAGAGCGGCGTCGAGGGCGGGATCCACCGCGGCCTGGGCATCGTCGGCCAGCCGGATGACTTCAGGCGGATTGAGCTCATCGGGAGTGGCGAGGATCTTGTGTCTCGCCAAGGCACGGCCGTAGCGGGCGCGGCTGGTCAGCACGGATACCGGTGCGGACAACAGCAGGCCTAACAGAATAGGGGCCATCCAAGCGGTGAAGGTGAGACTGATGTCCAGGGCGATGTAGGTCCAGACGATCCCGAGGATGGTCTGGAAGGCATGAAAACGGAAGGCGTCGCCCCAGGAGGTGCCATCCGTCTCGCGGTTCTGATTTCCCCAGCCCACCGCACGGCCGAGGATGATGCTGAGGACCATCAGGGTGTGGGCCGCCATGATGCAGGGAGCCAGCAGCATGGAAATGATAGTTTCAAACAATGAGCCGATGATGATGGGGATGCCACCGCCAAATGATCGCCGAATGTTAGGGGTGAGGATGCCACCGATCACCGCGAGAATCTTCGGCAGGAACAACAGCGCGAAGATCACTCCGGTGAGGATGAGACTTTGCTGCACACCGTTGATGTGAAACCAGCGGGCCGCGTAATTTTCAAATGGCAAGCGGCTCAGGTTGCTGTCCACACGGTCCCAAGCGACCCAAGTTCCCAGCGCGAGGAAGAGAAACCAGATCGGACTGCCCAGATAGGCCATGATGCCCATGAAAAGGTGCATCCGCACCGAGAACGGCAGCTTGCGGGCGAAAATCAGCCAGAGGTGTTGGAGGTTTCCCTGGCACCAGCGACGGTCGCGGATCAGATGGTCGACCAGCGTCGGCGGTGCTTCCTCATAGGTGCCCTCGATGTCCCAAGCGAGCCAGACTTCCCATCCTTGTGCGACCATCAGGGCGGCCTCCACGAAATCGTGACTGAGGATGCGACCTCCGAAGGGTTCGCGTCCGGGCAAGGCGGGCAGCTCGCAGAATTCCGAGAACGGCTTGATCCGGATGAGCGCGTTGTGTCCCCAATAACTACCGCCACTGAGCTGCCAGAAATTTAAGCCGCGGATAAAGAGGGGACCGTAAAGCCGCATAGCGAACTGTTGGAGACGGGTGAAAACCGACACGCCGCGGATCAGCTTCGGCGGGGTTTGCAAAATCCCGAGGCGCGGATAGGCCTCCATCACGCGGGTCATTTTGACGATGTCCGCACCGTCCATCAGGCTGTCGGCATCCAGGACGAGCATGGATTCATAATTGCCGCCCCAGGTGCGAACAAAGTCGCCGATGTTTCCCGCCTTGCGGTTTTCGTTGGTCTTGCGGCGGCGATAGTAAATCCGACCGAAGCCACCCAGACTGCGGCAGAGGTTGGTCCAGGAGGTTTCCTCCATCACCCATAGATCGAGATCACGAGTGTCGCTGAGGATGAAAAAGTCGAAGGTGTCGAGGTGGCCGGTTGCTTCGATGGACCGATAGATCGCCTCGATGCGGGCACAGGTCCGCACGCTGTCCTCGTTGTAAACCGGCATGACGACCGCGTGGCGATGCACCAGTGGGCCGGTCTTGCCGTCCGCGAGTTCAGTGATTCTAACTGAGCGCTTGCGCCCGAGCAACATGTCGAACGCGCCGAAGATCGCATGGAAGGAACCCAGCACGAGCATGCCGTTGAGAATCGCGAAGATCGCGATCAGCGGGTAGTGGGCCTTTTGAAACTGCATCAGCCAGAACAAATCCGTCAGCCACAGCGTGGCCGCAATGTTCACGATGAGGACGCTGCCGAAAAACAGCGTGCGGCGTGCGACCATGCGAAACCGCCCGAAAAACGGTTTCGCACTCTCACGGACATCGGGGTGGGCGTTCTCCATCAGTGCAAAAGGAAATACCACAAGGTGGCTGCAATGAGTCCCACTAGCAGAATGATGAACATCAGCCGGATGATGGGCTGGCGATCCATGGTTTCCCACCATTGGGCGGCCCCGGTGCCGATCGCGTTGAACTCAAGAGGTTTGGGAACCATGGTCAGCTGCGCAAACCGCGGCCCGGCGGCGAGGTAGGATGTTTTCATGGCCTCTACAAATTCCGGTGGCCACGGCGCGGGGGTGAGGAAGGTGCCCTGCCATTTTCCGGGCATGCCGGCCAACAGCAACGCGAGGCGGCCGCGAGCGGCGAGTCGACGGTTTTCTAACGGTACATCGAGCACATCTTGGGTCCACTCGGCGATTTCGGACAAGGCCTCTTCCATGGCTAACAGCCGGGCAGGCTTCTCCGGCTCGAGTTTCTGACGCGCCGAGGCCCGCCACAAAATACCGCGGACCAGCTCGGCGACTAGCAGACGGTTCCTCAGACGCAGTGCCTGAAGGTAGGCTTCAACTGCCGCGTAAGCTTCTTCCCACTCATTGAGTTCGCCCTCGCTGAGCGGACGGAATGATTCTAGGGAGTGAGGCGTTGGACCCATGTTTCGGTTAGGAAATTTTCACCGCGCTTGATGCAGCAACGGAGTTCGACGGGTCCCACATCGGACAACTTGCCACCCTCCGCCGCAGGAGCGATCTGGAAGGCGACCCGCCAACGGGCTTCGGGCATCGACTGGACCGTGATTCCTTGGATCTTGATCTTGTCCGCCCCCGGGCCAACCGCTTGAACCTGCGGGCTAAGAGGCGTGTCGCTCTGTTGGTTCAAGGCATTTCCGACGAACTCCACGGCGATGGTCCGTTGTTCTGTCTGCCAATCATGGATGCCTGTGCGGGTGGCCACCACATGGCCGTCTGCTTGCGAGGGATCCTCGTCCATCGTCCAGTGTTGGCGGTATTTAAACTCGATGCGGTCACCCGGTTGCGGCATGACCGCCGGCTCCCACATGGCCACCACGTTGTCGGTCAGTTCGTTGGTGCTGGGGATTTCCATCAGCATCACGCGCCCTGCCTTCCAGTCCGAAGTGGGTTCGATCCAGAGCGACGGGCGGAGATGATAGGCCGCCTCGCCGTCTTCATACGCGGCGAAGCGTCGGTCGCGCTGGATAAGGCCGAAGCCGTCGCATTTCTCCATGTCAAAGAAGCTGAATTCCAGCTTGCCGGTGTCGTTAGAAAGCGGGCGCCACAAGCGTTCACCGGTCGCCATCCGGATCGCAAGGCCGTCGGAGTCATGCACCTCGGGACGAAAGTCATCGAATTTCCGCCGCGAATTTTCTCCAAACCAGAACATGCTGGACATCGGGGCGATGCCGAGACGTTTCACGGCGCGGCGGACGAAAAGCACCGCATCCACATCGATGATGGTGACGTCGCCCGGAGTGATGGTGAATTCGAACGCTCCGGAGTAGGAAGGGCCGTCAAGCAGGGCGTAAATTCTCGCCTTGGTCGCATCCGGATTCGGTTTCCGCAGCCAGAATTCCCTGAAATTGGGAAACTCCTCGGGGACGCCTTCCGCTCCAGTGTCCACTGCGATGCCGCGAGAGGAGATGCCATAGCGCTGGCCTTTGCCGAGTGCCCGCCAGTAGCTGGCACCCTGGAACACGGCGAGTTCGTCGAAATAATCCGGCTTGTTCAGCGGGGCATGCAGCCGGAATCCAGCGAAGCCACCGTCCGCAGGAAGGTCGCCGTGCTTGTTGACCAAGGGCCCGTAGTTGAAAAAAGCCTCCGCCAGGCGGATCTGCTGCTCGTGCGAGCTCGTAAATTCATTGAGAACCACCGGTTCGAGGAACAAATAACCCGGATGGAAAAACATCGCCCGGAACGGCAACTTGTCCGCGGCCCACAGCGCCTGGCTCGGGTTGAAGCGGATGTCCCGATACTGGTCATAGGTCAGGTTCTTCATCCATTCCGGCAGGGCGTCCCGATTTGGCGCGACGTAGGGCTTGTTCGCGAGATCTCGCGCGCGGCTCTGGATGCTTTCAAATCCGACCTCCTCCCTTTCCCAAGTCTGGCCGAAGGCTGACGTGGTCATCGCCCCCAAGGTGACTAGCAGTATAAAATTCCGTGGCACAGCTAGCGTCATAGAGCCGATGGTCCCTTCCCGTCAAGAATGGCGATTTGGAATTCTTTCATAAAAATCGAGTGGTGTCCTGATCGCGGGTGGCATGGTAGGTCAGAATTCCATCGAAATCCACCTGCTCGGGATCCGGCACTTCCCACTGCGGGTCGAAATCCAAAAACACCCGTTCCACGCGGTAACCGCATGCCGCCAGCAGAGAAATCATCTGCGCAGGCTCGATCCAGCGGATCGTCTGTTTCGAGAAATGCTCCTGCGGTGGGTCTCCGGAGAGTGTGTAACGGTGCTCACGCTCCACGGTCTGCCGTTCCAAATCCAGTTGGTGCCGGGTTTCCAGCAATCCTTCCCGGCCATCCGGCAGCGTCACCCGGTGGTCCTCATACCATTCGTTTTCCGGCAGATCACCGAGCAGTTCGGCATACGGCATGAAAATTGTCAGATAAAGCCCACCACCGGTTTTCAGCAGCCCGTGCCAGTGGCGCAGCGTTTTTTCTGGATCGTCTGACAGTTGCAAGGTGAATGCCGGCGCGAGCAGTGAGGAAAATTTTCGCCCGTCGTCCCATGTCGACATGTCTCCTTGATGGACTTGGGGTTCGATGCCCCTCTGCCGTGCAGTGATCTCTCCGAGTGCGATCATGTCATGCGAGAGTTCCAGTCCCTCCACCGCGAATCCCATCTCGACCAGCGGAAACATCAGCCGGCCCGAACCGGAACCAATCTCCAGCGCCGGTCCGGGATGTTTTCCGAGGAACTCCGCCATCAGTCGGACTTCCGAGCCATCGTCCTCGGCTTCCCAAAAGGCATCATGCAGCTCGGCTTCGAGTGATTGATAGGGTTGTGACATGAAATGTGTCCAGGCTGTCTCAGCCGGGATCTGTGGGAGTGGAGCCCGCCTGAGACTTCTGGGGCATTTTAACAAACGGCAACGTTAGCAGGAAAAAGAACGCCAGTGCGATGCCCTCCATGGAAAACAAATACCACGGCCAAGGCCCGAGCTGGTCGATCAGGCTCGGGTTGCTTGGCGGATGCGAAGCGAAGGCGAAATTACTTCCCAGCAGGCGATTGACCGTCATCGCGAAAATCAGATAGATCAGCGCCCAGCCGTTTGCTTCAAGCGGTGCCAGCCACAATGGTCGCTTCGGACGCCAGCCTTCCACGATCGGCAGATACAACGCCGCGATGACCACCGCGAAATGATGCACGAAAAACATCACGAACGGCGGCGCGGGAAATCCCACGGTGATCGCCGGGGTGACGACTCCCTGAATCGTCGCCGCGAGCCCCCAGAAGTAAGTCAGTGCACACAACAGCGGACGTTTGGTAATCAGCGCAAGCCCCGCGGTGATCGCCGCGACGTCGCAGAGATGGAACGGCAGCAAATTGTCCCAGGATTTCTCCACCTCCAGCGACAACCAGGCGCCGAGGCTCAGCGGATAAACGCAGAGGTTGATCAGCGCCAGCACCGCAGTCGCCCGTTTCCTACTGTCCCCGCCGCGCTTTCCAGCAAACAAAAACACCGCTGCCACCGCCGCGCCAATGCCGAGTGCGATGAAGTGTTCCTGAGTGAATGGATGAAAGGCTCGAGGCATGAAGAGAGTTGATAGTTGATGGTTGATAGTTGATGGGAAGAAAAAGAGGGATGGCTGACGGTGAGCAAATGTGGAGGGTTCTGATTCTTCATCTAACGATCAACCATCCACTTTCAACTTTGAACTTCTTCAACTCTTCCCTTCGCCGATCTCCGCCATCGAGGGTTTCTTCCCTTCGAAAACTTCCTTGGCGATCGCTTGCACTTCCGCGTCCGTCACCGCCATCACCTTCGCCCGCCACTCGGCAGGCGAGGGGACATGGCCGAAGTCCAGCACTCCTTCTCCCGCCCACGCCGCATGCGATCCCGTGGACTCGAAGGAAAGTTTGCTCTGTGCGATGGTCAGCCGCTTTGCCCGGTCCAACTCGCCGGGTTTCGGGCCATTGGCCACCAGGTCCTTGATTTCCCGATAGATGCATTCCAGCGCTTCGTCGCGCGATTCCGGATCCAGTCCGGCGCTGACTTCAAACGCGCCCGTCTCATCGAAGAACGTCACGTCGCTGCCGATCTGATAGCAAAGCCCGCGCTCCTCGCGCAGTTCCAGAAATAATCGCGAGCTGGAACACTCGCCTAACATCATGCTCAGCATCCGCAGCGCATGACGCGATTCCGCATGGCGGCCGGGCGTGTGCCAGGCGAGAGCGAGCTGAAGCTGGTCGGTTTCGCGTTCGTCGATGACCGTTTCCGAAACGGCTTCGCTGCGGTCGAAAGGAAGCGCCGGTCCGACTGAATGGAATTTCTCTGCTGGCAGCCACGGCAGTAGGATCATCTCCATCCGATCCATCGTGAACGGTCCCGCCAAGGCGATCACGACATCTTGCCGGAAATGGTGTTGATTCCGGAACTCTAGCAGCATGTCGCGACTGATCTCCGCGATCGATTCTACTGAGCCGGAAATCGCGTTCCCTAACGGATGGCTACCCCACAGCGCCTTGGAAATCAGATCGCCGATGTGGTCGGCGGGTGACTCCTTATACATGGTGATTTCCTCGCCGATGACCTCGCGTTCGAGGGCGATTTCACTCTCAGGAAATGTCGCTGACCAGACCATGTCGCACAGCACTTCCGCTAGAACGGGCAGCATGTCGGCCTCGCCGCAGGCCTCGTAAACCGTCTGATCTTCCGACGTGCAGGCATTCAGTTGGCCGCCCGCGTTTTCGATCTCGAAACTCAGTTCGCGCGCGCTCCGGTTTTCGGTGCCTTTAAAAACCATGTGCTCCACGAAATGCGCCAGCCCCGCAGGCAGTCCCGCCTCATCACGGCTGCCTGCCGGGATGTAGATCGAGAGTGCAGCGCATTCCGAATCCTCCAGTGTTGCTAACACGAGGCGGGGACCATCTGGCACTTGCCGCCATTCGTAAGTTGCCTTGCTCATGATAAAATTGCCTCCGCCAACGCGAGATCCGCCGGGGTCGTGATCTTCAAATTCGGGTGCGTGGATTCCACCAATTTTACCCCCACGCCGATCGCCTCCAGCGCCGACACCTCGTCCGTGATCGCCAGCCCCCTAGCAGTCACTTCCGCATAGGCATCCATCAGCAGCGGGATCTCAAAAACCTGTGGGGTCTCCATGAACCAAAGGTGATCCCGTGAAACTCCCTCCTTGCTAAAATCCACCGCGTCCGAGCGTTTCAAGGTTTCCGTCACCCGCCGTGCCAGAGCTGCCGCCCGGTTTTCCGAAGCCGCCCTCACGCAACGGTCGATGTCTTCCGGCGAAACCAAGGGCCGCGCCCCGTCATGCACCGCTACCAGCGCGGAGCCCAAGGCCAGCGCCGCCAAGCCGGCGGCCACCGAGTCCTGCCGGGCTTTCCCGCCATCGACCCGCTTCACCGGTTTCGAAAAATTTCCGTCCAAAAGCGGCCAGCGTTCCTCCGGACAAACGACCACGATTTCTGAGATCGATTCCGCCGCCAGAAACGCCTCCAGCGTTCTCCGCAACACCGGCACTCCGCCCAACTCCGCCGATAGCTTGTCGAATCCCATCCGTCGGCTCGATCCCGCCGCCACGAGGATCGCGGAACAAGTTCGGGTCGGTTCGGCAGTGGGCATCTGCCGAGTATTAACGGACCGCGAAATTCATTTCGCCAGTCTAAAAACCACACCGAGCACCACACAAGGAGCACGGATCTCCGCTCCCCGAAAGATAAGGGGCGTGGATCTCTGGTCCACGATGCCGATGCCCGGAAAAAGAAACGCGCGAAGCTCCTCCCTTCCTCATCCCATCGTCCAGGCGGACCAGAGATCCGCCCCCCTTATCGATCGAGAAACGCGCCACCTGCACAAAACCTTGTAACGAATTCCGCGCATTGCTTCTGGAAAGGGTATGGACACAATCCCCGGCAACGATCCGATGGAAAACCCACCCCAGCCCCCGCTCTTCGGACTCGATCCCGCAGACCTGCTCCGACAGGGCGCGGCGAACGATACGCTGTTGGACGGCGCGGACACTTCTTTCAATCCGCCGCCGATCGAGGAACTGGCACCTCTGTTTCCGCAGTTCGAAATCCTCGAACTCATCGGCAAAGGCGGCATGGGCGCGGTTTACAAAGTCCGCCAAAAAGACCTCGACCGGATCGTCGCCTTAAAAATCCTGCCGCCAGGAATTGGTCGATCCCCGGAATTTTCTAATCGATTCACCCGCGAGGCCAAGGCGCTCGCCAAGCTGAACCATCCCGGCATCGTCACGCTCCATGAGTTTGGGCAACAGGACGGGCTGTATTTCATTCTGATGGAATTCGTGGACGGAGTGAACCTCGCCCAACTCATGCGCACCGGCCGGATCTCGCCGCGCGAGGCGTTGGCCATCGTCCCGCAAATCTGCGATGCGCTGCAATTCGCCCACGACCAAGGCATCGTCCACCGCGACATCAAGCCGGAGAACATCCTGCTAGATCGGTTAGGCCGCGTGAAAGTCGCCGACTTCGGCATCGCAAAAATCATCGAGCCTGTAGCGGTGGTCTGCGACCGTCGCACTTCACCGGATTCCTCCGAGGATCAACGACGGTCACAGTCCGACGCGACACTCGCCGAAAAAATCATCGGCACCCCCCAATACATGGCCCCCGAGCAGATCGACCACCCCGCCGACGTCGATCACCGCGCCGACATCTATGCGCTCGGCGTCGTTTTCTATCAGATGCTAACAGGCGAGCTTCCCGGAAAAGAAATGCAGGTGCCGTCGAGCAAAGTCCGCATCGACGTGCGGCTCGATGAGATCGTGATGCAGGCTTTGGAAAAAGAGCCGGGGTTGCGCTACCAGCAGGCGAGCCAGTTCAAGACGCGGGTGGAGATGGTCAGTCCGGAAAATGGGGTTGCTGGAGTTCCGCGCGTCTCCCGCTTTTCTCGCACGGCCATCGTCGGCGCTTGCTGGGCACCGTTGTTCTTCGTTGTGCTTTTCATTTCGTTCTCTGTTTCCGAAGTGGTGAGTTCACCCGCTGGGACAAAACCAACAGGCCCGACTCCATGGCAATACCTGATGATGTTCACCCTGCTTCCGCTGGGCATCGCCGCTCCGTTTGGCACGACGATCCTCGGTTGGATTTCCGTTTCACAGATCCGCCGCGCGGCGGGGAGGCTCCACGGCATGTGGCTGGCGGTGTTCGACGGGCTGCTTTATCCGCTGCTGCTGCTGACGGGCTTGATCGCAGTGTTCTGGCATTGGGTGTTCCACGATTTGATAAGGGCTTCCATTATTGAAGGCGCACCGGTGCTCTCCTCGCTCCAGATCATGTTTGTGAACAACACAACGGCTTTCACCGTGTTGGCGACGATCGCGACTTCGCTGATTGCGGGCACCCTGATCGTTCGCGGTGTGTGGCGGAAGGTGAGCCATCCCGCTACTCCCTCCGCTGTCCCGAATCGCGTGCCGTCCCAAAAAGCTTCGGCAGGATGGGCAATCGGCATCGGTTGCGGAGTGCTGGCGTTGGTGGCGGTCGCGGTGGCAGTTGGATCGGTTGTGGCTTTCAGCGGGATGAAGCGCGCAAAGGCAAAGGCGCAGGAGAGGATGATAGCCGTCTACGAAAACGAAGTTGCGGCGGTCGAGGTTCATGCGGAGCTGCTCGAGGAGCAGGAAAAGCCGGAAGTGAATCCCGACGGTGTTGCCGAGCCACAGGCGGCGGTGGTGAAGGAAGCGGAGCAGTGGCTGGCGCGGGTTGACGCGGGGGAATACGATCAGAGCTGGAAAGACTCGGCGGAGTTTTTCCGGAATGCGATCACCGAAGCCGCGTGGATCGATACGCTGACCAAGTTGCGCAAACCCCTGGGTGAAGTGCAGTCGCGAAAACTCCTGAATGCGCAGGGCGCAAAATCGCTCCCCGGTGCCCCCGACGGCGATTACCTTGTGATGCAGTTCGAGACGAACTTTTCCGGGAAGGAAAAATCCGTGGAAACGCTGACCTTCATGTTGCAAGGGGACGGCTCATGGAAAGCCTCCGGTTATTTCATACGCTGATGCCTACGCCACCACCCAACGATTTCTTCGCCACCACCCGCTGGACGATGGTGCTTGCAGCGGGGAAATCCGGCACGCCGCAATCGGCGGAGGCGCTGGAGGGTTTGTGTCAGGCGTATTGGTTCCCGCTCTACGCCTATGTCCGGCGGCGCGGGCGCACGAAGGAAGACGCGGAGGATCTGGTGCAGGCGTTTTTCGCGGATTTGCTGGCACGGCGGGACTTCGCGAAAACGGATGGCGAGCGGGGGAAATTCCGGGCTTTCCTGCTAGCATCGTTGAAGAATTTCCTGGCGAACGAATGGGACAAATCCCGCAGGCTGAAGCGCGGGGGGAACATCACCCATTTCACGCTAGATTGGCAGAGCGCAGACACGCAGTTCCAGATCGCGGACAGCACACAGGTCCCGCCGGACGCGGCATTTGACCGCGAGTGGGCGATGGCGTTGTTAGGTCGGGTGCTCGTCCGGCTCCGTGAAGAATCCGTGGCGGAGGGCAAAGCGGAGCGTTTCGAGAAACTCAAGCCTTACCTCACGGCCGGTAAGGGCGAAATCCCGTATGCACAAGCTGCAATCGAGCATGGCATGGACGAAGGCGCCGTGCGGGTGGGGGTGCATCGCTTGCGAAAGCGCTACCGCAAACTGCTGCGAGAAGAGGTAGCTCAAACGCTCGGTGATCCGGCGATGGTGGAGGAAGAACTGGCGGTGTTGTTAGGCGCGTTCCGGTGAACGCAAATGGAGCGTCGGTCTGCGACCGTCGATGCCCTTGAGCTGCCAGAGATTCGCCAGTCTAGAAACCCCACCAAGCACCACACAAGGAGCGTGGATCTCCGGTCCACGAAAGCTAAGGGGCGTGGATCTCTGGTCCACGAAGGATAAGGGGCGTGGATCTCCGGTCCACGAAAGCTAAGGGGCGTGGATCTCTGGTCCACGAAGGATAAGGGGCGTGG
>JBBQDJ010000053.1:0-12727 GCA_038319595.1 Verrucomicrobiales bacterium | reverse complement strand
CTGATGGCGTGGATGGCCGATCTGCTGCGCATGAAAGTGAACGGCGGTGGGCTGGATTTCCCCGAATCCGCACCCGCCTTGCGCGGCATCGCCGAGGCAGAACCGGAGAGCAAGCTCCTCAACCGCATGGAAGCGCTGGACTCGCTGCGGCGGACTCTGGAAACGAATGCCTTCGAGCCGCTGGCGATCGAGGTCGGGTTCCTCAAAGCGTTTGGTTAGAAATCACCCTTCCGCGCTCCGGTTTCTTCCGGAATGGCCACGGATTCGAGCAAGCGATCCAAGCCGTCGAGCACCTGGGAGATTCCATCCGCCCAGCGTTCCTTTTCCCAAGCCGGGCCGGCCAGCTCTAACAAATGGTCGAGTGCTTCGGTTTTAAGGAAGGCCTCCAAGCCGTAGCCAGGCATGATCGCGGCCTCGTGGCGCATCGGATCAAGCGCGACGAGCAGCGCGTGGTTGTCCTTCCCGCGCTGGCTGTCGCCGGCGAAGTTTCCCGCATTGAAAAGCCAGAAGACATGCATCGAAAACGGGTGGTCTTCGGGAAAAATGTGCATCACCACTTGCAGGACGAGTTGCGGAAAACGCCGTTGAATCTGCCCGATCCGCTTTTTCAACCGTGCCTGATCCTTTGGGTCGAGCTTTCGCGTGGTGTCCGCCACCACCGGGCTGAGCCGCGGCAAGGCACCGACCAAGGCACTGGTCCGAGGATACGTGAGTCGGCAGGCCGGGCACTCGGCGGCATCGGCTTTCAAGGGAGTTTGGCAGAACGGGCACTGCATGGCAGACCGCAGGTTAAACACCGCACCATGGTCTGACGAAGCGAATATCGCCGCCGGTGACGAAATCGACACTGATTAAGATGGGTTGAAATTTCAGGACCATGCTGGGATAGCTCGGCAATTTCTCACTTTCCACCACCATGAAGATCGACATTGTGACGGACACCTTCGCCCCGGATGTGAACGGGGTGGCTATGACTTTGGGACGCTTGACCGACGGTCTCAAGGCGCGGGGACACCGCGTCCACGTGATCCACACCGGCGAGGTGGCGAAACCGGGGGAAACCTGTTCCGCCTCGGTGCCGCTGCCCGGCTACCGGGAAGTGCGAGTCGGCCTGCCGGAGCCATTCAAACTGCGGGCACGCTGGATCAAGCGGCGACCCGATGCGATCTACGTGGCGACCGAAAGTCCGTTAGGAAAATCCGCGCTCAAAGCAGCCAACGCGCTCGGCATCCCGGTGGCCAGCGGGTTTCACACGAATTTCCACCAATACATGGAGCAATACCGGATGGGCGGCCTGCAACCGGTCGCCATGGCCTATCTGCGGAATTTTCATCAGCGGGCCAGCTGCACGCTGACGCCGTCGAAGGAAGTTGCCGAGAAGCTGTTAGCTGCGGGGTTCACCAACGTGCATCTGCTCGGCCGCGGCGTGGATACAGAACTCTATCATCCGGCGAAACGTTGTGAGCTGCTGCGTGCCAAATGGGGTGCCACTCCAGGCTCGATGGTCGCGGTGATCGTCGGCCGGGTCGCTGCGGAAAAGAATTTCGATCTGGCGATGGCAGCATTCGACCGAATGCGCGAGGCGGTTCCCGACGTAAAATGTGTGGTAGTCGGTGACGGGCCGTTGCGGGAGCGACTGGCAGACAAGCACCGCTGGATCCACTTCGCCGGCACCTGCCACGGCGAGGATCTTGCCCGCCACTATGCGTCCGCCGATGTGATGGTTTTCCCCAGCGAAACCGAAACCTTTGGCAATGTGGTGTTAGAATCAATGGCGAGCGGGCTGGTGACCGTGGCTTATGACTACGCCGCCGCCGCGTTGCACTTGCGCTCCGGCGAAAACGGCCTGAAAGCCGCCAAGGGGAATGCCACGGAATTCATGGAACACGCCGTCGCCGCGCTGTTCTATCGTCCGGATCATCCCCTGCGCCAAGCCGCGCGCGAAGCGGCAGAGTCCCTAGGCTGGGAGCGGGTGGTTAGGGATTTCGAAGCGCGTTTGGAAGACATCGCCGGCATTGAGCCCGAAGCGGAACCACCACCGGAGAAATCCTCCAAACGCCCGCGGCTCGAATGCCGGACAGTTTTTCTATCAGACATCCACCTTGGCACTCCCGACAGCAAGGCGGACGAGGTGGTGGACTTCCTAAAACACCTGCGTTGTCGGAAACTGGTTCTCAACGGCGACATCATCGACGGTTGGGCGCTGCGCCGTGGCGGCAAATGGAGCAGCCGCCACAGCCGCGTGATCCGCAGATTTCTCAAGATGACGGAGCGTGACGAAACAGACGTGATCTATCTGCGGGGAAATCACGATGAAATCCTCGAGCGCTTCCTGCCGCTGGCTTTCGGCAAGATCAAATTCGCCAAGGAGCATCTCCATACCACAGCCATCGGCGCCCGCTATCTGGTCGTTCATGGCGACGGTTTCGACAGCGTTTCCACCAACCACAAGTGGCTCGCCTCGCTGGGTGCGGTCGGTTACGATTTCCTGCTCAAGGTGAACCGTGTTTACAACCTCTGGCGGTCATGGCGCGGGAAGGAATATTTCTCCCTTAGCAAGCGGGTAAAGGCGAAGGTCAAGTCCGCCGTCAGCTTTGTGGACCGCTATGAGGAACTCTTGCAGGATCTCGCCCGCTACAAAAAGTGTGATGGCATCATCTGCGGCCACATTCACACCCCCGAGGACAAACAGGTGGGTGACATCCACTATCTGAATTCCGGCGACTGGGTGGAAAGTCTAACCGCTATCATCGAGCACCTCGACGGGCGGATGGAACTGGTGCAGTATGACTCATTCCTCAAGTCTCTCCGAGAGTCCGCCGCGGATCCGGTGGAGGAGACCGAAATGCTGTGCGAGGTTTGAACGGGGTTTGGAAAGCACTCTATCCACCTCAAATCTAACGGTTAAAGTTCATTCCTTTTCCAAACGGATGATTTCAGCAGCATGGGCCTTCCCGAGTGCGATCTGGCCCTCGTGGTTGAAGTGAATCGCCTCACCCGGTCGCGTGGGAAACCCATCAGTATTGACGAATCCAACTTTGGGAACCGTTTTCGCCACGGTCTCCTGAGCCAAACGGACCGTGTGCCAGCCGGTGCCGGGTGTCTTGATCGTGGCATCCTGGCTGTCCGAAAGTCCGCCGATGACAAAGGGCAGCGGCTTGCCCTCGAACAAATCCTTGCGGACCCGCGAAATGAGGTCAGTCAGGTTTTTCTGATAGGCCTCAGCCCATTTCTTTTCGGCATCCGCCTCGCCTTGTTGCCAGATCATCCCTCTCATTTCATAGGTATGGCCAGCTGCCGTTAGTGCGGCGAGCGCGGCCTGGGTCGTCGATACAAAGGTCTGATACATTGGGCCGTTTTCCGCCCAGTTGCCATGAAGACTGGTGCCTCCATGCGTGTATTTCACGAGTGCGATCTTCGCGTCCGGCCGTGCATCTGCCAGTGCCCGACCGAAAGAAAGTTCAGGTCCGAATTCCTTGGGATAAACGGGGTTCGTCTGCCCTTGTCCCGAGCCGGGAGCCAGATCAATCCACTGATCCTCGGTCAAATGTCCCACGTTGGTGGTCTTCTGCGTGCGGTGCCAATAGAAGCGGACATCCTTTTGTGGCGATGCCAGCGGATCGGCCAGTTGGGACGCATCCCCGCGCCCGTTGCCGTTGGATTGCCCGCCAATCAGGTAAACGAGGTAATGCGCGGCCGACGCCGGCATCACTCCACACCCCAGAGTCACTGTGACAAGCAGAAGTATTCTGAGAAAAGGCATCACCCACATGCCAAAAGTCAACCGGACGACTCATCGGAATGCAATCTAATCGATCCAGCACGTTTCAATCCGTCATCAGTCTGGAAGATCGGCGATTAACCGGGTGAGTGTGCGGACACCCCAACCGGTCGGGCCTTTGGGGAACAGCCCATCCCAGTCCGCCTCGCCGTCGCTGGTGGCGGTGCCTGCGATGTCGAGATGGATCCAAGGAGTCGCGGGCATTTTCTGCGGAGCATCGCTACCGACGAAAAATGATAGATAGGCCGCTCCGGTTCCAGCATGGGCGAAGCGGTAGGGCGAGGAGTTGTGCAAATCGGCGATGTCGGATTTCATCTTCTCCCGCAGCTCGTCATCCAGTGGCAGTCGCCAGACCTTTTCATCCGCTAGGCGCGCGGCTCGATCAAGTCGTGCCATCAGTTCGTCGTTATTACAAAACACGCCGGTGATGGTCCTGCCCAATGCCACAAGCACGCCGCCGGTCAAGGTGGCGGCATCGATGACGGTGCTGGGCTGGTAGGTTTCCGTGCCCCAAGCGAGGGCGTCTGCTAGAACGAGACGACCTTCGGCATCGGTGTTAGTGATCTCGCAGGTCACGCCGTTGCAGTGAGTGATGACGTCATCCAGCCGATAACAGTTCGCGTCGATCATGTTTTCGGCGACGGCAAGAATACAGACAACGCGGGTTTTGAGTTTTTGCAGGGCGATGGCTTCCATCACGCCCAACAGCGTGCAGCCACCGGATTTATCCGCCTTCATGCCCTTGCCTCCATCGGGCTTAATCGAGAGGCCACCGGAGTCGCAAGTGACCGATTTACCAACGAGCAGAACGGGCCGGGCAGTCTTTTTAGCGGCGGAATTCCATTCAAGGATCACCAGGCGGGGCGCGTCCGCGGAACCCGCGCCGACGGCCAGCAAGCCGCCCATCCCGAGCTTGGCGGCGGCCTTCGCATCCACCACCCGGAAGGTCATGCCGTGCTTCTTTGCGAGCGCTTGGGCAAGAGCGGTCATTTGGGAAGGCCCTGCGAAATTCGGCGGAGTGGCGGCCAGCTCGCGTGCGGTGTTGATCGCACGGCCTAGCAGAAGCCCTTCATGAAATCCCTTGTGAAAGCGGGTTTCGAGATTTACCGCCACTTCGGCGCGGGTGGTTTTGTGCGTGGCGGCTCCGGCGTGAGGTTTCGTATCAAATGCGGCGATCGAGATTCCTTCGGCAAGCGCCCGTCCTGCGGCGTGCTCATCGATGACGTCGGTTAGAAGCGCCGTGTCGAACGCGAGCGTCGTCGCACCGGAGGCATGGAAAGACTTCACGGCACGGGCCGCGGCGAGTCGCAGAGACTTCGTGGAAGCCGACGCATCCAGGCCTAACAAACAAAAGCGACTCCCATCCGCAGCGAATGCCGTGCGCACCAGTTTTTCGGAAACCTCCGCGCCGGCCAGCACTGCGGCGAGATGCGCCGGAGGGTTTTTTCCGACAGGAATCAGCAGGACTTGGAGGGAATGCCCAAGAGTGGCTTTGGTTTTTTGAAGGCGGATGGAGACAGTCATAAAGGATTCAAGGTGGGTCTAGGATGAAACGGACGATCGCTTCGCAATGGGTGCGCAGTGGATTGATCAAAGGCACGGAAGCGGACGTCCCCTCCAACAGCAAGGGCAGCTCAGTGCAGCCAAGGATCACCGCGCCGGCACCCTCTTCCGCGAATCCATCGCAGACGCCGAGGATGAAATCGCGGTGCGTCTGATGGAAACCGCCAACTGATAGATCGCCGTAGATCCGTTGCTGGATTTCCTCCTGTAAACCGGGGGAAGGGACCCGGATATTCACTCCATGGATCCGTTCCAGCCGCTCCGTGATGAATGGTTCGCCCATCGTGAAGCGGGTGCCGATCAGACCGATGGTTTTCCACCCGCCGTCCGAGATCGGCTTCGCCATGGAGTCTGCGATATGAAGAACCGGGATATCGAGCGAGGCTTGTAGTGGTTCGAAAATCTTGTGAGGCGTGTTCGCGCACATCGCGAGGCCTTCGATGCCCGCCCGGCGGAGGCTGGCCGCTGCGTCGATGAATCGGTCGGCGATCTCATCCCATCGGTCGGCCCGCTGCAGATCGTGGATTTCCTTCTGATTCATGTTGGCAATCACCAGCGGGGGATTGGTGTTGTTGCCGTGAAAGTCGTTTACCGCCTCGTTGATCGCGGAATAGTAATCACGCGTGGACCGCCACGAGGTGCCACCGATCAGTCCGAATTTCTTCATCGCCCGCATCAATGCGTGACAGCGTCCGCACGAGAGCGGGACTGGTCAAGCCAAGTGTGGCCAGCATCTGAGGAGGACTGATTGCAATTTCCTGCTCAATCCTTCGAATGCCAAGATGGATCGGTCACCGATCCTGCCGATGGCTGAGTGCCCCGGAACAAGGCGAAACCACCCGTCACCAGTCTTCGCACCGGTTTGCCGGTTCCCGGTTGTTCGGTAAGCTTGGGATCATTCATCCCTTGTCTGACCTCGAAACGGACGGGAGTTTCACCGACGTTCTGTGGAATGGTCTCATACACATAGGTGGGCATTCCTAAATATCGCTCGGTAGCGTGTGATTCACAGTCTCATTTTCTAACAAAACTTTCGCAACAGAATCCCAACTCCCAGGCCACCGGGAAACCCAGCCTGTAGAGTGCCATCGTAGAGATGCATCGGGAAAGGGCAGATTCCGATGGCGACGAATTCAGTGGAAGAGAACACGCCATGCAAACCGCTTTCCCGCCCATGTGAGGGGTTTTCGGTTCGGTGAATTTTTTGTAACAAAGAAGCCATTGGAGGCGGAGCGTGGCTCTCTAGCATCCGCGAGAATTCCCTTAGCTCCATACTAACATGAAACCTCGATTCCAAAACATCACCACAGTTGCCACAATACTGCTTGGCACGCCGCTTTTCACCACCGCCTCCGCCCAAGTCACTGGCCTGCGCCAGCACCAGGTCATCCCGATGTCCGTAGGATCCGGTGAAGTCGTTTCCTTCTCGCCCACCCAGGATACCCTTGCCGTCACTGACAACGCCGCGGGCGGCGCGCGCCTCTACCGTCACAACGGCACCGCTTTTGCCGCCCACGCTACGGTGGATGCCGCGGCCTGGTTCACGGCGAATCCGGTGGCGGGCTTTGTTTACAGCGACCTCACCAGCGTGGCGCTCGACAAGGACGGCTCCGGCCTTGGCGTCGGCACCGCGATCAATGGCTCGATCGTCAACGTCGGCGGCACCAACTATACCACGAGCATCCCGCAGATCGGACGTTTGGTGTTTTTCAACTTGAACGACGGCACGGTGCTCGGCTCTCTGCCGCTCGGCTATCACCCGGACATGGTGACGATCAAGGGCGGCAAAATCGCCGTCGCCAACGAAGCCCAGCACGCGTGGAACGACTCCAGCGTTAACATCGCCGCCTTCGATAGCTTCCAGCAGCCCGGCTCGGTGAGCGTGATCGATGCCTCAGCCGTGACCGCCGTCAACCTCGCGACCTTCAATTTCTCCACCCTCACGGTAAACACCGTCGATTTCAGCGGCGTGCCAGCACTCATTGCCGGCGTGCGCGACAACACCTCGTTCGAGCCCTTGAATACCAAGGCGAAATACTTCCACATCGAGCCCGAATATGTCGCCTTCAGCCCGGACAACAGCCAGCTCTTCGTCGGCCTTCAGGAAAACAACGCCATCGCCGTGCTCGACCTCGGCACGCTCACGTGGAGCAACGTCACCAGCCTCGGCCAGCGCGCGATCACCATTGACGCCTCCGACAGCGACAAGTCCTTCGACGTGACCAATCCCGCGTTCGGACTGCCGATGCCGGACTCCATCGCCGCTTGGTCCCAAGCCGGCTCCACCTATGTCATCACCGCCGACGAAGGTGATGCCCGCGTCGATGACGGCGATATCTCACGCCTCGCCGCTGCTGTGACCACCTATGGCTTTGCTGCTGGCTTCTCCGTTTCCACCAACAACAACGACTACGGTCGCCTGAACATCCTCCGCGACCAAAGCCTCAACGGCCCGGTGTTCCCGACGACCGCGCCGAATTCCGATATCAGCAAGATCGTAAGCATGGGCACGCGTGGCCTTTCGCTCTGGAAAAAAGAAGCTGATAACTCGGTTAGCTTCGTCTCCCATCTGCCGCTCGAGAATGCCCTCTTCCAGCGCGATCCACTCCGCCATAACGCGAACAACGGCGGCGCGAAAGTCGACTTCGACACCCGCTCCGATGACAAGGGCCCCGAGCCAGAGGCGGTCGCCGTCACCACCCTCACCGACGGCACCGTGATCGCCGTAGCCGCGATGGAACGCCAGGGCGGCGTGATCGTCACTGATATCACCAACCCCCTCTCGCCCCAGATCGTCCAATATATTTCCGGCAACGACAAAGGCCTGATCGCGCCCGAGACCGTCACCATCATCGACGCCGCCGACAGTCCGACCGGCACCGTGCTGGCCATCGTCGGCTTCGAAGGTAACATCGGTAGCTCAGTCGCCGGCGGAGTCGGCGTCTATGAAATCAATCCGCCCTCCTTCCGTCTCCAAGTCCTCCACGCCTCGGACATGGAAGCAGACGTTTCCTCCGTTACCAGCGCCTCGCAGTTCGCGGCCATCGTTGATAAGCTAGAAGACACCGCGGGCAACGACGCCTCAATCACCATCGGCGCGGGCGACTGCTTCATTCCCGGAGCCTTCCTTTCGGCGGGAAATGATATCTCGACCCGCAACGCACTCAAGACCGCGCTCGGCTTCACCTTCGGCTTCAACGCCAGCAGTGCCGCCACCGACTTGCGCGAGAATCCCGGCCGCCCTGATATCGCGATCATGAACGCCATCGGCTTCGACGCCACTTGCATCGGCAACCATGAGTTCGACCTCGGGGCCACGGAGTTCGGCAACATCGTCGTGCCCGACCCGCGCACCAGCACCGCCACCATGCGGCACTACGGCGCGGCCTTCCCCTTCCTCAGTGCGAACTTGGACTTCAGTGCGGCCTTCTCCGTGCCCGCCGCGATTCCCGACCTCGCCCCGTTCTTCACCAGCGAGATCCGCAACGTGGACGCCTTCCGCCCGAACCCGTCGCTCAACTACGCCGGAGTCTCCGCCGCGGCGACCAAGGCGAAACTCGCCAAGTCCGCCATCATCCAGCGCGGCGGCGAAAAGATCGGCGTGCTCGGCGTGACTCCGCCAGACCTCGCAAACATCTCCTCGCCCGGTCTAGTCACCGTTACCGGCCCGACCGGCGCCGTGGTCGTCTCGCCACGGACTTATGACATCGACGCCCTCGCGCTCCACCTCCAGCCGACCATCGACGCCCTCGCCGCCGCCGGCTGCACCAAGATCGTGCTGGCCACCCAACTCCAGCAGCTCGACAACGAGAAGTTGCTCGCTACCAAACTGAGCAAGGTGGACATCATCGTCGCCGGCGGTTCCGGCACCATCATGGCCAAGCCCGGCACCCCGCTCCAGCCGGGCGATGTCGCCGCGGAGACCTACCCCTACACCACCACCGGCCTCGACTCGAAGCCAGTCGTGATTGTTAGCACCGACGGCCAATACCAATACCTCGGCCGCCTCGTGGTGGACTTCAATGCCGCCGGTGAAATCACCGCCGTCAACAGCGCGAGCGACACCGTGGCGGTGAACACGGCCGGTGTTTCCTCCGTCTGGACCAGCGGCGATCCCTACGCCGTCGGGACCCGCGGCGGCACGGTGAAGACCGTCACCGATGCGGTCGGCGCGGTCATCAACCTCAAGGACGGCCTTATCCTCGGAAAAAGCAGCGTCTATCTCGAAGGCCGCCGCACCAGCGTCCGCCAGCAAGAAACCAACTTCGGCAATCTTTCCGCCGACGCAAACCTCTGGTATGCCAAGCAGGTCGATGCCACCGTGGAAGTCTCCTTGAAGAACGGCGGCGGCATCCGCAACTCGATCGGCTCGGTCGATGCGCTTGGCGTCCCCCAGCCCACCGCGGCGAACCCATCCGCCGGCAAGCTCGCCGGTCAGGTCTCGCGCCTCGACCTGGAAGATTCGCTCAAGTTCAACAATGCGCTGACCCTGTTCACCGTCACCGCTTCCGAACTCAAGCTGCTGCTGGAGCACGCGGTGGCCGGCAACAACGGCACCGGCTCCGACAAGAACACTCCCGGCCAGTTCTGCCAGCTCGGCGGAATCCAAGTCGTAGCGGACCTCGCGGAAATCCCGGTCAGCTTCGCTAGCGCAGCCAACGTGATCTCAGCGGTCAACGGCGGCACCCGCATCCGCTATGCCGCGCTACTCGACACCACCGGCAACGTCACCGAGGTACTCATCTCGAACGGCATCGTGCTAAATCCGTCCCGCCTCGTGCGGATGGTCACGCTCAACTTCCTGGTCAATCCCGGCACCGCCGGTTCCGACTTCGGCGGCGATAACTACCCGTTCCCCTACATCGCCCGCACCAGCAGCAGCGAGAACCGAGTGGACATGAGCACCGACGGCAGCGCCAACGCCTATAGCTTGGCCTCGCCGAACGCCGGCAGCGAGCAAGACGCCTTCGCCGAATACCTGCTGGCCTTCCACGCTAGCACGCCGTTTAACAAGGCGGACACCCTGGTCGGCCTCGACCGCCGCATCCTCCAAGGCACCACCGACAGCGATGGCGACGGCTTCAACAACGCCATCGAAGTCGCATCGTTCGGACTAAATCCGGACGTCGTGAACACCTCGTCGCAGGTCAATGCCGCGCTTGCCGGCATCCGCACTGCGGGCCGCACCGACGTGACCTCCAGTCCTAGCAGCTACAGCCTCTACACCGCCAGCTCCATTCAGGATCTGCGCGGCACGGGCAACCTGCTGATCCAAGCCCAAGGACCGACGGTGACGCTGACCTTGCCGCTTCAAAAATCAACGACCCTGGGCGGTTGGGGACCTGCCGATGATGATCTCGAAGCGAGCTTCCCGAAGATCGAAGGCAAGGAGTTCTACCGCGTGATCCTCCCCCAATGACCCGTTGCTGAAACGAGATTGCACAAAACCCCGTCCGGCTCGTCCGGGCGGGGTTTTTTGATGTCCTGAAAATCTAGCAAATGAGCACCTGCGTTGCCGATTCCCATTTCAACCCTCAATCACGCAGCGCTATCAGCACCGGCCCCAGCGTGCGGAACTTTTCCGGGAGTTGTTAGCCAACGCGGATGCGCGATAAAGCTTTAGCGGGTGACGGAAGTGGGCATGGAGGGTGTCAACGGCGGCTCAGGGCTTCGGCGATTGCCTTCTCAGCCAGCGGCGCCATGACATCATATCCAGCTTGATTGGGATGGACCATATCCTCTGCATACTCGTGCTTGAGACCCTTTTCCGCGTCCACCATGGTCGAGTGGTAGTCGAGATAGGTAAAGCCGTGTTTAAGAGCGTAATCCTTGATCATCACATTCATGGCGATGATTCGATCAGCAGGATTCGGCATTTCCGGACGCCATTGAAATTTGATGGCTGGCAACACCGAAGCGAGCACGACCCGGATGCCATTGGCCTGCGCGAGTTCGGCCATCGACATCAGATTGCCCAGTGTTTCCTCGGGGGTCATCGGGCCCGTGTTTCCTGCTAGGTCATTGGTTCCCGCTAGAATCACGACGACCTTGGGCTTGCGGTCAATGACGTCCGGCCGGAACCGGATGAGCATCTGCGGCGTTGTCTGTCCGCTGAGGCCGCGATTGACATAGGGCTTACCCGGGAAAAACGGACGGGCTTCGTCTTTCCAAGCATCGGTGATCGAGTCACCCATGAAGACCACGCGGTCCTCACCGGTCGCCGGTGGTGGGAGTTTCGCGTTCTCCTCTCGATAGCGTCCCAGACCCGCCCAATCCGGGACCTTCTTCGCGGGGCTTGCTGGAGCTGGGGCTGCGGGAGGTGAAACGGGCGATGGCGCTGGAGTTTGTGCCAAGGCGAAGCCACTCGAGACTAGCAGGGCCATTGCGATGCCCGTGTTGGTGAATGGCAGCAGGGTTGGCCTACGCAGAATGCTGATGAATCGATCTTGAAGTGGAGTCATGACCCACAGAGTTTCTCCAGAGATCTCACGCTGTCCAGCTTGCACCACGGGGCTCCTCCATAACACCCGAAGTCATCCGGAGATTCACGCCTCGTCATTTTCTAACATACATTCCTGCTCGCCGAATGATTAAAGATCTATCCCACCGTCATGCACCGGTTTTCAGGGCGCGGACCAAGGGAGGCGCTTGGATGACAAGCGGTGAGCGATGGCTGCTGCCAGCGCATCGGCTGCGGGCGGATGAAAGCGGAGGAACAACTCGGGTTCGACGAGTTCGAGTTCCATGAGCGACAGCTCGCCCATGTCGTCGCGCACTACGTCCACCCGGGCATAGTGTGGCGGTTCCGGGCACATCGCCACGGCGTTTTCGGCATAGGCGATTTCCTCTGCGGAGGCGGTATAAGGATGCACCGTGCCACCATGGTCATCCTGCACACGAAAATCGCCGGGCTTGGCAATCTTCCGAACCGCGTGCGTGCAGCGACCCTCAATCACCATGAGTGAGATCTCCCCATCTGCCAGCACACTCCCGATGAAGGGCTGGAGGAGCATGGCCTCACTGGCGATCAAGCCGCGAAACGTGGTTTCATACTCATCCAGGTTTCCAGCGTTCAGCCGGTAGGTATGCCGCGCCGCGCCGGAGACGGCAGGTTTTAGGATAACCTCGTCCCAGCCGCTGGCGGTGAAAGCTTCACGCAAGGTGGTCACTTCACCGACCTCGATGAAGCGTGTCGGTGGCACGCGCACGCCGCAGGTTGCGAGGTCGCGCAGGTAGTGCTTGTCCACGTTCCAAAGCACAAGTGCCGGCGAGTTGATGAGCTGCGTCTGAGTCGTCACCCTATCCATCCACGCGGAAAATTCCGGGAACCTCTCGAAGTAGTCCCACGTTGAGCGAAGCACGGCCGCCCGGGTTTTTCGCCAG
>JBBQDJ010000052.1:0-12755 GCA_038319595.1 Verrucomicrobiales bacterium | reverse complement strand
ACGAATCTTCCGAGTCGATGGCCGCATGGCTCGCCAGCGCGGCTCCGCTCATGGAACGGGTGAAGCGCGGCGCGGGATTCTGGATCGATCTGATGGTTTCCGAACTCCCCTCCCCCGTCCCATTGCCGCCGGAAGGACGGGTGCTTGATGTGCAGGGCTGGCTCGAGCTTTTCCACGAACCGGGAAGCCATCTGGTGTTGTGCGGGATGAACGAAGGCAAGGTGCCTGCCCGCAGCAGCGGAGAAACATGGCTGGGCGAACCGGCCCGGGATCGACTCGGCCTGATCAAAGAAGCTGATAGAGCAGCGCGCGACGCCTATCATTACCTGGCGATGTTAGAGGCCCGCCGCGATGGCGGACGAGTGGATGTCATCTGCGGGAAATCCGGATCCGGCGGCGAGTCGCTGCTGCCGTCGCGGCTTTTGTTAGCGACCGATCGAGTCGAGCTGCCGGCTCGGGTGAAACTGCTTTTCAAGGAAGTCGAGCCGCCGGAAGCCGGGCTGCGCTGGCAGGCGGATTGGCAATGGAAACCGAGAGTCGCCGAGCCACCAAAGCGCCTCAATGTCACCTCGCTCGGAACCTATCTCGCCTGCCCGTTCCGTTACTATCTGAAATATGCATTGAACATGCAGTCACCGGAACCCGAGCGGGCCGAGTGGAATGCCCGCGATTTCGGCATAGTCGCGCATGAGGTCTTGGAACGCTGGGGCCGAGATCCCGTGGCGCGGGATTCAGACAAGCCTGACGTCATTCACACCTGGCTTTCTAACGAGTTGGATCGTGTGGTGGCAGAGTGGTTCGGCAAACAGGTGCCGCTGGCCATCCGCATCCAGACTGAGTCGCTGCGACAACGGCTTCACTGGCTCGCCCGCATCCAAGGCGCGAACCGGTTAGACGGCTGGGAAATCGTCGATGTCGAGCGTAAGGTCGAGCTGCCCGTGGGCGAGGCGATGATCGTCGCGAAGATCGACCGCATCGACCGCCACCGTGAGACCGGCCGGCTGCGGGTGCTGGACTACAAGACGGGCAACGTCGAGAGCGTGGACCGCTCCCATCGGAAAAAACTCATTACATCAAGTGTGCTGCCAGCCCACCTGAGCCTTGAATGTCCGGCCGTTTACGAAGGCACCGAAAAGGGAAAATCCACCAGATTTCTTTGGCACAACCTGCAACTCCCGCTTTATGCCGCCGCCTTGGTGAAACGTGGCGAAGCGATGCCCGCGCCCTGTTATTTCACGCTGGGCTCCACCGAGGCCGACGCGAAGGTCCACGAGTGGAGCGACTTCGACACCCACGACCTCGAAGCCGCCCAAGCCTGCGCCGACTGGGTGGCCGGGCAAATCGCGGGCGGCGTCTTCTGGCCACCTGCCGAGAAAGTTAAATACGACGATTTCGCGGTTCTATCAGCAGGACGGAACCTCGTCGAAATGTTTCACCCGCCCTCCGCGCCGCAAGCCGGTTAGAAAATCGGGAACTGCGGAAAAAATACCCGCTGGATGGCCCAGGCGATGCCGGCAAGCGCAACCAACGCCGAACCGAAAGTCTGGACCTGCAGCGTCCATTTTTTCAGCAGGCAATGAACTAGGAACGCGACCGCCAGCACAGTGACCTGCGCCAGTTCCACGCCGATGTTGAATCCTAACAGTGGCCCAACCAATTGCGACCCCTGCAAGCCGTCCATCTTCTGACCGATGGAACTGGCGAATCCAAGTCCGTGCAGCAGGCCGAAGGTGAAAACAAGGATCAGCCGCTGCTTGCCCACTTTCCGCACCAGTAGGTTTTCCACGCCGATCCAAGCGATGCTGATGGCGATGAAAACCTCCACCGGACTGCGAAGCCCGAACAAGGTGCTGGGAATCGTTACGACTTTGAAAACCGCCAGCGCCAGCGTGATGGAATGCGCGAGCGTGAACAGCAGCGATTGCCCCATGAGCGAGCGCCAGTTAGGAGCGAGCAGGAACAGTCCGAGGATGAACAGCATGTGATCCCGGCCTTCCGGCAGGACGTGGTGATAGCCCATCTGCACCCACCCACCGGTCGCGGGTCTTTCCACCGGCAGCGCCTTCCCCGTGTCCGTTTGTTTGAGCAGCATCAGACTACCGCCGGGCAGCGTGCTGACGACGTTCGCCTCCTCTTCGCCGTCTCCGCTCAGGATGATGAGCTCGGTTTCTTGCTCGCCAGCCCAATGGATCCGCAATTCGCCGGCTCCTCGGATGGGTTCGAGCACCAGGTGGGTGGAGAGCAGCGCGATGTCGCCCGCTTCCGGCGGTAGTTCGAGAGGGGTTTTTTCAAAATCCGGAAATTCGATCCGCCACGAGACATCCTTCCCGGCGAAAGTGAATCGCAGCAGCTTGCGGAGCGTGTTTTCCGTTTCCTTGCGGAATCTCGCCAACTCCTCGGGCGGAGCCTTCATCGCTGCCGCCCGGCTCATCGGCGGCCCACCCGGGATGTTGCGGGTCTCCGGCAGCATGTAGGCGATGTCCATCTGTCCCTCCAGCCGCCATTCGTGTTCGAGCTTGCGGAATTCCAACTCCACGGACGCCACTTGGTGCGCCTGCGCGACCGGAAGAAATCCTACGAACAACAACAGGCTGGCGAAAAGGCGGACGAAATTCATGTGAGCGAGACGCTGCCGAGACGCTTAAGCGCATCCCCCCATTTTGGCCACCACGAACCTTGAATCCGCCGTTTACGCCGCACTTTTCACCCAAAAAAAACCGGCAACTCGCCGCTTTACAAGGTTGGAGGGGACACCCATAGTCCCGCGCCCATGACTTTTGTTGCCGCTTCCTTGCTTTCGATCAGCATCAACGTGCTGCTGCTGATCTTCGTTTTCATCTGCTTCCTGATGACGCTGATCATCCTGATGCAGCGCCCGAAACAAGAAGGCCTGGGTGCCGCCTTCGGTGGCGGTGTGACGGATCAGGTCTTCGGTGCCCGCACCACCAATGTCCTTCAGCGCGGCACGGTCTATCTCGGCTCGATGTTTTTCATCCTCAGCCTCTTGCTGTCAGTGCTCATCGGCCAGAAAAACAAAGTCGCCAAGGTCGTCACCGACAAGGACCTCGCCCCCAAGGTCGAGGAAGTCAAACCTGCAACGCCCGCCGTGGAAACCGCACCCAAATCTCTGAGCGAGGAACTCCCCGTCGAGGAGACCATCCCTGCCCTGCCCGCTCCAGGGGATGCTCCGGCCGACGCGCCGGACGCCTCGAAGCCCGCCACGCCTGTGGAAACCACGCCACCTGCCACGACTCCACCTGTCGAACTTGTGCCGCCGGTCACGATTCCCCCTGCCGAACCCGCTCCCGCCGAGACGCCTGCACCACCCGCCGGCACGCCTGTCCCGCCCGCCGCCCCTGCGGAGGGAACTCCGGCAGACGCTCCCAAGGAGCCATGACGCTTTTCTGGCGTGAACGAAGCCATTCAGGAAAATTCCGATTCCCCGGTTTGGGCACGTGAGGATGCGTTTCCTGCCGCACCTCCCGGATACGGCTGGATGGATCCCAGTGGAACGCGCCATCCGTGCGATTCACCAGAAAAACTGACCACCGCCATCCGCGAGGATCGCGACGGCAGTGTGAACCTGGTCTGGTCGCCCGGCCACCCCCGCATGATCCTGCCCGAGGAACTCGAAGGCATGGGCGATGCCCTCCGTTTCGCCCGTGATCGCTGGACCCGGGACGACCTCGAGGGCGCGAGCTACAAACTGCGCTGGTTCGGCATCGTCCTCGGTGCTTTGGGAGCTTACACCTTCATCGGCGCATGGATCACGCTCGGTCGTCAAGCCACCCAACCCGGCCTCTTCGAGAAACTGACTTTCGCCGGGAGGACCGTGCTCGCCTCCACCCAATGCGGCCTGGCGCTCCTGATGTTCGTCATTTTCGCCTTCATCCCGTGGTATCAGGCCCGCAAGCGCCGAGCGGAGCTGGGAAACTGGACGGAAGCCGGGATCGCCGAGTTCGCCCCGACCATCCGCTTCGAGACCTGGCTGGAAGCCCAAAAAGCCCCACTGACCCGTTTATTTCTGGTGCTGGTCCTACTGGTCGCCCTCGCCCAGATCGGGTGCCGGGTGAAAACCGAGGGGCTCGGCTCATTGATGTCCATCTTCCAGAACTGGGACGGCACCGAGGCCGCAGGCTTAGTCAAACCGAAGTATTTCCAGGGCGAATGGTGGCGACTTTTCACCGCACCATTCCTGCATGGAAATTTGGTCCACCTGCTGATGAACGCCGCCGCCCTCGCTTATCTTGGAAAGCGCGTGGAGGTCTTCGCCCGCTGGCCCCACCTCTCGATGGCCTTTCTGTTTTCCGCTGCCGTCGGTGGTGCGGCGTCCGCCCGCTTCATCGCGCTGCCATCCGTCGGTGCCTCCGGCGGACTGATGGGCTGGCTTGGATTCCTGCTGGTTTTTGAAACCCTGCACAAGTCGCTCGTCCCCCGCCGCGCGCGTCGCCGGCTTGCAGCCGGGGTTTTCCTCACCGCGCTGATCGGCCTCATCGGTTATCGCTACATCGACAACGCCGCCCACGCCGGCGGCCTGTTAGCCGGCATGCTTTACGCCGCCATCGTGTTCCCCCCGTCCTCTTCGCCCCACCGCCCGCGAACCACCATCACCGACCGCGTCGCCGGCTCCGCCGCGACGGTTTTCCTAGTCGCCGCCGCCGGATTTGCCGTGGTGAAAATTCTAGCAGGCTGATAGAAATTCGATGTCTTGGATTAAACCAAAGTCTTCACACTTTTCCAACAGGTTCCTTTTTCCCGCTGGCGATGGAGCGGTAGATGGCATCGACGACGAGCAGGTCGCGGAGGCCTTCGGTGCCGTCCGCCGCAAAAGGTCTATCTTCGAGGATGGCTTTGGAGAAGGCGTCCATTTCCGTGAGGAAGTGATCGACGTGCGGGAACTCGAGGGGGATTTTCGGATCCGAGGTCCAGCCTTTGAAATTTCCATATCCGAAGGCGGGCTGCATGCCGAAGCGGCCCTTGGTGCCGTAGGCGGTGAAGCCTTCGCAGCCGTTGAAGTGATAGGTGGTGAGACACTTGGCGGTGAGGCCGGAGGGAAATTTCATCAGCCAGTTGATGGTCTCATCCACCTCGGCGAATTTGACGGGATCGGTCTTGGTTTCGAGGGCGGTAACTTCAATGGGCTCCTCGCCTGATAGATAACGGCAGGCCTGGAGGGCATAGACGCCGACGTCCATCAGCGCGCCGCCACCCGCGAGGTTTTTGCGCAGCCGCCACTGAGTGGGATCGCCGATGGAGAATCCAAATCCGGCGTCGATGTGCTGGAGCTCGCCGAAGGTTTTCTCGCGGGCGAAGCGGATGGCCTCGCGGTGGTGGGCCTCGAACTGATTGCGATAGCCGACGCCTAACCGGCGCTTGGCGGCGGCGCAAGCGGCGATCATCGCGCGGCAATCGTCGGCGGTATTGGCCATGGGCTTCTCACAGAACACGTGCTTGCCGGCCTTGGCCGCGCGGATCACGAACTCACGGTGCATGCCGTTAGGGAGGACGATGTAAACGACGTCGATGGCGGGATCGTTGGCGATGGCGTCGAAATTTTCATAGGTATAAACCTTGTCGGCGGGGAGGCCGTATTTTTCCCGCCATTTCACGCCCTTTTCCGGAGTGCCGGTGACGACCGCGACGAGCTTCGAATGGGTGGTGTTCTGGAGGGCCGGGTCAATTTGGTTGGTGCTGAGCGAGCCAAGGCCAACGAGCGCCCAGCCGAGTTTCCGGGCCGGTGCCGGGGTGCTTTCCTGAGCGTTCGCGGCGAAGGTGGCGAGCGAGGCACCGAGGGTGGTCTTGATGAACGGGCGGCGTTGAATTTCCATAGGGTGGTGCGTTTACCGTTGTTGCACCGGGCTTGTATCACGGGGAGGGCGACATGACCGTAGGGAAACCAAGTTCCTGTCAGCGCAGATGAACCATGAAACGGCAGATTTGCGGTTGGCATTGCCAATTCCCCGGCCAACAATCCCACGTCCACCCGACATCAATTCCATGTTCCGCACGATTCTCACTTCGCTTGCCCTGACGGCTTCCCTGCCTGCCGCCACCCGAATTTTCCAAACCTTCGAGGGCGATGGATTCGACACCTGGACCACGGAGGGCGACGCCTTCGGCTTGGCCCCGGTGGCCGGAAAGTCCGATGGCATGCCGGCGCCGTTTGGCGCCTACTCGGGCGAAAGCCTGGCGGCCTCGACGCACGGCGGAATGGCGGCGAAGGGCACCCTGACCTCACCGGAATTCACTCTCGCGGAAGACTACGTCATTTTCCTGATCGCCGGCGGCGACCAAGCAGGCAAGACCGCGGCGCAACTCGTCATCGACGGCAAGGTGGTGCGGGAATCCGTCGGAAAGCGCGGGCTGCAATGCCAGCGGGCGAATTGGGACGTCAGGGAGTTTGCCGGACGCAAGGCGAAGATCCGCCTGATCGATGACGCGGATGGCGAATGGGGATTTATCGGCGTGGATCACATCCTGTTCTCCGATTCGCCGAATTTCAAATTCGCTACTCCAACCCGCGCAGGGAAACCCTTTGTCGAGGGGCTGTTAGCGACCAGCGTGGTCGCCGGAGTGAACATCCCCGCTGACAGCATTTTGAAGATCGAGGCGACTTACAAAGATCATAAAATCACCTCGCCCACCGCGCTGACCTTCGATGAAGAAGGCCGGGTATATGTTTCCGAGACTCACCGATTCCGCGAGGGGGTGGAGGATAACCGCAACAACCTCTTTTGGTATCTCGACGATCTCGCGGCGAAAAACACAAGCGACCGGCGGGCACTTCACGAAAAGTGGAAGGGCAAGGTTTCGTTAGAGCACATGACGAACAAGTCCGAGGTGATCCGCCGTTTCGCGGACACCAATGGCGACGGCAAGCTCGATGAGAGTAAAGTCTTCGCGGACAAGTTCAACGATGTCTTGGACGGAACCGCAGCGGGGGTTTTCTATTATGAAGGCGCGTTGTATTTCGCCTGTATTCCGAAGATCTATCTGTTGCGCGATACCAACGGCGACGGCACGGCAGACGAGCGCAAGGTGGTCGAAGAGGGATTCGGCGTTCGAATTTCCCTATCAGGCCATGATTTGAACGGCTTCACCCTCGGACCGGATGGCCGGATCTACGGCACCTGCGGCGACCGCGGGGTGAGCATGGTTACTAAAGAAGGCGTGCACTATGACTACCCTAACGAAGGCATGGCATTCCGCTTCGAGCCGGATGGTAGCGGGTTTGAGATTTTCCACACCGGCCTGCGTAATCCCAAGGAGATCGCCTTCGATGCGCTGGGAAATGCCTTCACCGTGGACAACAACTCCGATCAAGGCGACGCCGCGCGCATCGTCTATCTGGTAGAGGGTGGCGAAACCGGTTGGCAGATGGAACATCAGACGATGGCCTCATTCCACCGCCAAATCGGCCTTGAGGAGCGTCCACCCAGCCGGTGGATGGACGAGAAAATGTGGGAGATGGAAAACCCGTCACAGCCCGCCTACATCCTACCGCCCAACGCCCTCCTGAGCTCCGGTCCTTCTGGCCTCACCTACAATCCCGGGGCTGGTTTCCTCGAAAGCGAGGAGAACCATTTCCTCATTTGTGACTACCGCGGCGGTAGTGCGAACTCCGGCATCTGGTCGTTCGAAATGCAGCCCAAGGGCGCGGGAATGGAAATGACCGATTCGCGGCAGTTCCTCTGGGGCGTCGCCGCAACGGACGTCGAATATTCGTGGGATGGGAAAGTCTTCATTACCGACTTTATCAACGGCTGGGAATCCCACGAGGACGGCCGCCTGCTTTCACTCGACGCGGGCGAAAAAACCTGGCGGGCGGAAGAGGCGAAGGGTGCCGCTAAAATCATCAAAGAAGGCTTCGAACAACGCGCTTCTGCCGTTCTCCTGAACCTACTGAAACACCCGGACGCCCGCATCCGCCTGCGCGCGCAACTCGCTCTCACCCGCAAACCGGATGCGTTAGAGCGATTTTCCGATGCCATCGCCTCATCAGACGAAAGGGTCCGCATCCACGGCATCTGGGGCCTCGGCATTATCGCCCGTCGCGGAGCCTCGGCCCTGCCCGTCTCCGATTTCGCGACGATTCCCGCACTCAAGATCCGCAAAAGCGCCGAGGAAAAACTGATCTCGCTGCTCACCGACAAGGACCCGGAGATCCGTGCGCAATCGCTCCGCGTGTTGGCTGACTCGAAGGCGGATAAAACTGAAATCTCGCTGGCTCCGCTGCTCGCTGACACCTCATCCCGCGTCCGCTTCTTCGCCGCCATCGTCGCCGGAAAGCACCAGATGATCGCCTACTACGGCCCCATCTGCGAGATGCTCAAGGAAAACAATAACCGTGATCTCTATCTGCGCCACGCCGGCATCTACGCGCTCGAACACATGGCCTCTAACCCGACGATCCTAACATCGCTGGTCGCCAATGACTCCGCCGCTGTCCGTCTCGCTGCCACCGTCGCGCTGCGCCGCATGAAGCATCCTGGCGTCGCCAATTTCATTTCCGACAAAGACCCGCAAGTGGCCGACGAAGCGATCCGTGCCGTCTGCGACATGGACATGGTCGCACAGCGCCCGGTGGCCGCCAATTGGTTAGACCACCTCGCAGACCGCAAATGGACGCCTTTCATGCTGCGGCGCCTCATTCACAACGCGTTCAGAATCGGCACGGCGGAAAATGCCACTCGCGTCATCAAGATCGCCGCGGATCCCACTATCCCGGAAGTCGTTAGAGCGGAGGCCCTGCGGCTGCTCATGATCTGGACCAATCCCTTCCCGGCAGACCAGCTCACCGGCCACTGGCGTCCTTTGGAAAAGCGCGCGCCGGAATCGGTAGTCCCCGCACTGATGGCGGCGATGCCCGCACTTCTCTCACAAAAGGACTTCGCTCTCACCTCCGCGCTCGGCCTGATTAAAACCTATCAGCTCGAAATCCCCAGCCTCGATGGTAGCCACCTCAGTGCCATGGTCCGGGATACCACGCTGCCCGCCGAGGCACGCGCCGCGGCACTCGATCTTTTCCTCCACCGGAACCCGGACAACGCCAAAGCCTTCCTGATCGAGCTCACCAGCGACTCGTCGGACGAAGTGGTTCTCGGTGCCTTGACCGCCATCTCCAAGCTCGCCCCTGAGACAGCCATCCCGCTGTTGGAAAACTCGCTCAACTCCGACAGCCCGGGCCGAGTGCGAAAAACCTGGGCCGTCATGGCCACCATGCAGGGCAAACCCGTGGACGCCATTTTCTCCCAGAAACTCGACGAACTGCGCCAAGCCAAAGGCATCTCGCCATCGGCTTTGGAACTCATCGATGCCGCCAAACAACGCAAGTCACCCATCGTCACCACCGCTCTAACTGCCCTGAACAAAAGCCTGGAGGGAGGGGCCGACCCTCTCAACAAGTGGAATCCAACGCTTCAGGGCGGAGACGCCGCCGCCGGTGCCGCCATTTTCGCCTCACATCCCGCCAGCGAGTGCATGCGCTGCCACCGGGCCGAGGAGGGCCACGTCGCCGGAGGTGAAACCGCACCCAATCTAGCAGGTATTGCGAATCGCTACAAAGACCCGCGCTATTTCCTCGAATCCATCGTCAACCCCAGCACCGTCATCGCACCTGGATTCGGCACGGTTCTCATCGATTTCAAAAACGGGGCCTCTCTATCAGGGAATGTCATCGCGGAAACTCCCGAACACGTCGATATCGACGCCGCCGGAAAACCGCTCCGTGTCTCGCGCGCCGATGTCACTAACATCACCGCCCCTACCTCGCCCATGCCGCCGATGGGCGCGCTCCTGAAGCCAGCCGAAATCCGCGATCTCATCGCCTGGTTGGGCACCTTGACGAAAGGCAACGAGTCACCGAAAAGCACCGTCGCACCGACCTTACTCGATCCCGCCACCCTGCTCGTTTCTGCGGAAAAAGTCCCAGTAGTCCCCGCCGGTATCGACCCCGCGGTCATGAAATCCGGCCGCGCGCAGTTCATCGTCTGCGGTGCCTGCCACGGCCAGCAAGGCGAGGGCACCCCGATCGCCCCGCCACTCGCCGGATCTGAGTGGGTCAACGGCCCCGAGGAAAATCTCATCCGCATCCAGCTCCGCGGTTTGATCGGCCCCATCAAGGTCAAGGGGCAGGAATACAGCATGCCCGGTGGCATGGCCCCGCTTGCCTATCAGACCGACGATCAGATCGCCGCCGTTCTCACTTACATGAGAAATTCCTTCGGCAATTCTGCCCCGGCCGTCACTCCCGCCGCAGTCGCTGCCCTCCGCACCGAAGTCGGCAAGCCGCAACTCGTCGCCGCCGACCTGAAGGCCCCGGCTGAGCCGGAAAAAAAAACTGAGAAATTAGCCGACACCCTACCTGCCACCGCAGACGCCACGCCAGTGGCTGGGAAATACGACCACCTCTCTGTGGAGACCTCCCGCAATAACAAGTGGATCGCTCTCGCCATCGGCCTCTTCGTCATCGGCACCATCGCCGGTGCATTCCGGTTCATGAAAAAATAAGGAGTGGCGGAATGAGCTACTTCAACAAGTCATTTCAAGTCCGCATCGAAGCCGATGGACTGACCTTTGACGAGGTGGTTGGATTCGATGGTGAGGACCGGGGAATTTGAGCTACTGGGGATGTCGAAGGTAACGCTCTTGCCCGGGGCAAGGAGCTTGAGTGACGTGGTGGCGCGGACTCCATTCACCGCGACGAAGGCGTCCCGATAGATCGGTGCAATGCCGGTGTTAGAAACAGTGACGCGGGACGTGGAGACATTCGCAAGAAACGAGGTGATGCGGAATTTGTAACCGCAGGCAAGGCCGGCTTGGGCGATGCGCTTCATCGGCTGATAGTTGGGTTGGTCGTTGCCAATCATGTAAGTGATATGGAAGTCGCCGGCGGAGGATTCGAAACTCACGCCGTTCGGCCCGTTAGGCGCGAGGGCGAGTTTCTGATCGCGATCGGTGTAGTAGCTGAACTCGCCACCGGCGGGTTGGCGGAGGTAGCGGGAGCGACGCATCCCGTTCCAGTTGAGTTCATTTTCCTCGGGGTGCTGCTTGCAGAGGAAGGAGTCGTCAAACAAGCCGAAGGATAGGTCGAGGAGTTCCTTGTTTCCCGCGATCGGGCTGACCCGTTTGTCCACGGCATCGACGGAGATGCTCCACGGAGTTTCCTGATAGGTGGTGGCAAGGTGGTTGAGGAATTCGGTTTGGAAGGCCTTGTCAGGAAAGGTATCGCCGAGTTTGAAGGGGCCGTCGTAGATGTGGTATTCCGCCCACAGGCCGAAGCCGGTCTGGACGAAGGCAAGGCGCGGGTCGCGGTCGTAGCGGGCAGCGAAACGGGTGTGGAATTCCTTCACGAAGCGCTTCAGCTCGGGATGCGACCAGTCGGGAAAGCCGGTGGGCTTTTTTTCCGAGACGCCCTGGGTCTCGTGGTAGTCGGGCAGGGCCTTGATGTAGTCCGGGACGGCGGTTGGTTTCCCCGGATAGACGAAGTAGAAGCGCAGGATCGCCTGGTGACCGCGGCGGGAGATCGCATCGAGCTTTTTCTCGACGGCGAGCCAGTTGTAGGCACTGCGCTGCGAGACGACATCCGAATAGCGCATGTAGGAATATTCGAGCTGGATGGCGTCGGTGTTATTTCTACCTGAATCTTCCCAAAAGACGATGCCAGTCATCGGCTGGACATTCGTGATTTTACTCCGCAAGGGAATGGCACGGAAGGCGCTTGCGGCGGGATCTTGTGCACTTGCATCCAGCGCGAAGATGAGGAGCAAAACGAGGGTTTTCATTTCGGAGTGACCGCAGATTTTTGAGGGTTTCCTAACGAGAAAGATCGGCGAGACATCCGATTTTCAAGAGGTTGGAAAGCAGCTTGCTCAACGCTGAGCTTTTTTCTTCATCGCGTCCAAGCTCATCTGTATCGAGTTTCTGGTTGTTCGGATTCGCCGGATTTTCAGTGATCATCGTCGACGTGAGAATGATCACCTTCACACCATCCGCTTGAGCTTTTTCTACGATGCTGGTGATGTTTTTCTTATAGTCCTCCAGATTTACTCCGTTTGCGCCGTGCCAAACATCGTTGACGCCGCAACTCAAGGTCATCCACTGCGGTTTCTTGTCGAGCACGTCCTTCTGGAGGCGATCTAACATTTGGTTCGATTTGTGACCACTCACCCCTGCACCGATGATTTCGACTTTGACGCCAAGGCTGGCTAGGGCAAGGCGCACTAGGTTCACGTAGCCACCGGGTTTGGCTTTGCCGTATTCTGTGATGGAGTCACCGAGAAATGCGAATTTCTCACCTGACTTGATGGGAACGGCGGCTTGCATCATGAAAGTGGAGGCAAGTGTGAGTCCAATGACGGCAAGAGAAGGATAGGATTTCATGTGAGTGGTTTCAGGAGGTGATTTTCAATCGAGTCGATGAAACGAGAAATTGTTCGCTAAAATGTCAAAAATCGAAGCGCAGCTGGCCATTTGCGACAAGTTGTGCTTCGTTTTCCTCAAGCACGATGAATGAAGAATTGATTGAACTCCTCCGCCGCCGGGTGGCCATCATTGCCGATCATGATTGGCGGGACCGTGACGCGGCGGAACATCTAGAGGCGCTGAAAGCGGTGTCGGAAGAGCCCTCCGCCTGGACGGCCGCCCATCGGACGGAAGTGGATGCCCAAATGCGCCACTATCTCGCCAACGCGAGCTTCCAGAAGGCCTTGGCCCATCTGGAAGGCCTAGCGGCGGAATCGGCGGGAAATTGAAAA
>JBBQDJ010000051.1:0-12959 GCA_038319595.1 Verrucomicrobiales bacterium | reverse complement strand
CTCCTGCCAAGAAGGCAGCGAAGAAAGCTGCTAAGAAAGCCGCCAAGAAGGCCGCGAAAAAGTAATCCAAATACCGTGGTGGTGAACCCGGTGTCGAGCTTTCGAGCCGATACTCAGTTCGCTTCCGATCAACGGTATATCAACGGCGGGAGATCTACGGATCTCCCGCCTCTTTTTTCGCCAAAAAAAGGGATTGCATCCGATGTCGGCTCCATCCTAGTTTCCCCCGCCCCAAGCGGGCATCGACCTCGGCGCGGTTAGCTCAGTGGTAGAGCACCTCCCTGACACGGAGGGGGTCACTGGTTCGAACCCAGTATCGCGCACCATTTCCTCCAAGTTCCCTGATCCGTTGTGAACCCTGCGAAGAGCGCTGAGCCGCCCGCACCCGAAGAGCTTGATGCTCTTCTCCGACTGCTGGATGATGAAACCCCCGCAGTGCGGCAGCGCGTGGCCGAACGGCTTTCCCTGTGCGGTGGAGATATCAGTGAATGGCTTGCCACCCGGCCTGGCGAGCTCAGCGGGCACGACCGGGAATTGCTGGCAGAAATGCTCAGCCCACCAAGGCGCGCCAATCTAACTAAAGAGTGGATTGTTCCCACCGGCGGTGGCGATGCGTTGCAGGAGGATTGGGAAACTTTTGAAGCATTACTCCGTGCCGTGTCGGATTTCCTGCATGATGGAATCTCCCTGCGACAGCCGCTGTCGGATGCGTTGGACCTGTTGGCCGAAGAGGCATCGGATGCGGGGATCGACAGTGCCATCGAGCTGCGAAAGTTCCTGTTCAAAGGCAATCGCCTGACCGGCAACCAGGAAAACTATCATGATGTCCGCAACTCGGATCTCGCGTGGTGCCTGGCGGAGGGGCGTTCCAATCCACTCGGGTTGTGCCTGATTTTCATGTTGGTGGGACGCCGGCTCGACTTCGAAGTGGAAGGCGTCAATTTCCCAGGGCACTTCATGTGTCGGATTTTCGAAGACGGCTATCCGATCATCATCGATTGCTTCGACAAGGGGCAGCTTCACGTGCAATTCACGCTGCTGGAGAGTCCCGAGCTGACCCGGACTCAGCGGAATATCCTCAAGCAATCCGCCGGACCCGGCACCATCCTGCTGCGTCTGCTCAACAATCTCTATCAATCGCTGGAAAAAGCCGGTAGGCCCGAAGACGCAGTGCTGATCAAGAAGTTGATGGCGACTCTGGAATAAAACAAGGAGGGTGGAACTTCGGTCCACCTGTCGATGAGACGTGAAAGAGAAGAGCTTCCCACCGTCATTTCATGGCGCATCAGCTTCGTTGACGAGACGTCCACGCCCCTTATGAAGAATCACCAGATTCCCAGCGCCGCGAGTTGCTTGCCCGCAGCCTCCGCCCAACCTCTGTTAGCTGCGGGTGACGCGGGTGACGGATGCAGCACGCGGCCGACATTGGCCTTGCTGCCGCAGGCTTCGGCGGCGCGTTTCAAGCGCTCTTCGGCAAATCCCCCGACGCCGATCAGCCAAGACGGCTTGAGCAGGGCGATGACTTCCTGCAGATGTTTCTGGCAAGCGGCTTCCACCGGAGCCATCTCGGTGGCTGATAACTTGTCGGGTGTTAGGTTAGCACCGGTCTGGCTCATCCAAACCAGCGGGCAGTAGTTTAGGACGAAATGATCCTTGAAGAAGTCCCCGGCGTTTTCGAATCGTTCGGAAAAAAGCCCCCACAGCCGGCGGCCGCTGACTTCGGAGCGCGTGCATTGGAAGCCCTCGATCGGACGTTTCGGGTGTACATGCGCAGGTTGGTCGATAGGAGTTTCGATCTTCATCCAGTCTCTCACGGCGGCGACCTCGCCGAAAGGTACGCCCGTCTGCGCCATCCCGAACGGCCCAGGATTCATGCCAAGAAAGACGATGCGCTTCTTACCTTTTCCGTAGCGTTCTAAATACTGCTGATGGGCTTGCCAGGTGTAGTCGAGCGTTCGGTAAACACAGGCGACCGGTGGCGAGAACTCGAGTTCTCTCAGTTCTTCCGCCAGTCGTTGGGTGGATGCGATCAACTTGTTCATGGGCAATCCGCTGTTAGGTCCTCCAGGCGAACACCAGCAACAGGAACGCAACCGGGATGTAGATCAAGGTGAAGAAAAACAATCTGCGTGCCGAAGTCCGCTCGCCATCGTACGCGAATTTCAGCGCAAGAGCCATCATCATCAGTGCGAGCAAGGGGCCGGTGATCGTCCATAGCAGGTTGGCGAAACCAAAGAACGCGGGCATCAGCGAAAAGACCGCGAGCATCAGGGCGAACATCGCCGAAAGCAGTCCGCTCTTGCGTCCCGTTAGGTCGCCATTCGACCACATTTTATAACCGACGGATTCGTATTCCTCGCGGCACAGCCAGTTGATTGCGATGAAATGCGGGAGCTGCCAGAAGAACAGTAGTCCGAACAGAAACCACGCCTGCCAGCCGATGGCACCACCGCCACCCACCCAACCGATGACCGGAGGAATCCCGCCCGTGATGGCGCCGACTAGGGTATTGGTGGAACTGTAGCGTTTCAGCGGTGTGTATACGCAGACGTAAATAAATACCGTCGCCGCAGCGAGATAGGCGGCCAGATTTCCGACCTGCGCGGCCAAGTGAATGATGCCGATGGCGGAAAGGACCCAGCCGATGCCGAACGCGACCACCGGATCCATCCGGCGGGACGGCAGTGGCCGGTCCGCCGTGCGTTTCATCCGCGCGTCGAGATCGATTTCCATCACTTGGTTAAACGCCGCCGAGCCGAAGGCCGCGGCTGCGGTGCCGAGGATGGTGTGCAGCAATTTCATCCAGTTGATGTCACCGCCGTGCATGGCCAGCACGAACCCGAAAAACGTGGTGATTAGGATGAAAAAGTTCAGCCGCACCTTCATCAGCACCGCCAGATCCTGACGCAATCCCGGGATCGGCAAGAGCGGCTCTGCGGCGGTGGTGGTGGTTTCTTTGACTACGGGATCATCCATGGCGCGGTGGGATGATGAACGCGATCCCGCGATTTCCAAGCAGCGACTTGCCCGTGTGAGCCTTTCCCCGGGGTGGCAAGGACGGCGAAGATCCAATAGCCAACCTGCTAGAACGAAACATCGAGGGCGAAGAAAATGACCTGAGGGACTAAAGCCTTGATCTTTCGTGCCATCGTGCTACCGTGCAGCACACAAAATTCATGAATGTCACCCTTAAACTCCCTGACGATCTCTGCCGCGAAGCGAAACACCGCGCTATTGACGAATCGAAGTCCCTTTCCGCCTGGGTTGCCGATCTGCTGGAGCGCGAACTCGCGGCTGGCAAGAAACTCTCTCCGAAGCCCCGCACCCTGATCGAGGCGCTCAGCTTGAAGGATGCGCCTGCATGGTTTACCAAGCGCGAATTTCCTCTTGAGGACCGTCGCGCCGGAAAAGTGCGCGAATTTTCATTCGACGACTGATGGCCTTTATTCTCGATACCGTCACTCTCTCAGAGTTCCGCCGTGCTGAAAATGCGCAACCCGCCGTTTTCCGCTGGCAGGCGTCACTCTTGGGACAGTCGGTTTACCTGAGCGTGATCACCCTGAACGAGATCAGGTATGGCATCCGCAAGGTCGAAAGCCGCGACCCCGCTTTCTCCGCTCTGCTGGGAGAATGGTATGCCAACTTGATCTCGCTGGCCGACGTCTTCCGCATCCTCCCGGTGACGCGTTTGATCGCTGAAAGCGCCGCTGATTTTCGGGCCACCCACGACACGCCCTACAATGATTCTCTCATCGCCGCTACTGCCCAGGTTCACGATCTGACGCTCGCCACGCGAAATGTTTCCGACTTCGCGCAGACTGGGATTTCCTTGGTCAATCCATGGGAAGAGTGAAGAGAGTCCTCCGTCATCCACCTATGCTTTATCAACAGGCCGAAAAAACGCCTGTCTGGCGACAGGCGTTTTTGAGGAGCGAATAAATCGGGTTTTCCCACTCAGTTCGTCACGCGCATCGGCATGAGGACGTAGAGGAAGGTGCCTTCGATGCGCAGGACGCCGGGGCTCATTTCGTCGATTAGGTCGAGGTAAATGTCGTCACTGTCGAGGGCGCGGAGTGGGGCTTGGAGGAACTCGGGATTGAAGGCGATCTGCATCGGCGGGCCCTGATAGATCACGTCCATCGACTCCTGCGCTTCACCGACGTCGGGTGAGTTCGCGGTGACTTCGATGTGGTTCTCGCTGAAGACGAGTTTGACCGAGTTCGACTTGTCGGAAGAGAGCAGGGAAACGCGGCGGACGGTTTCTAGCAGTGCCTCGCGGCCGATGACAACGCGTTCGTTGCTGTCGCCCGGGATGACTTGGCGGTAGTTCGGGTAGTTGCCTTCGATGAGCTTGCTGGCAAGCAGGCTGTCGCCGACGGTGAAGGAAATCTGGCTGTCGCTGAGTTTGACGACGACCTCGCCGGCGTCGCCTAACAAACGTTGGAGTTCCTGCACGGCCTTGGTCGGGATGATGACATCCGTCTCGTGGGAGGCGGGGAATTCGAGGTCAGCATCGACCATCGCGAGGCGGCGGCCATCGGTGGCGACGAGGGTCATTTTACCATCGCGGAAGGAGGCGAAGATACCGTTGAGGACGTAGCGGGTCTAGTCGGTGGAGATGGCGTAAGAGGTTTTCTTGAGACCGTCGCGCAAGGTGGCTTGTGGGATTTTAAAGACCTTCGCGCCTTCGAAATCGGGGAGTGGAGGAAACTCGGCTTCTCCCAGACCGATGATCTTGAAAAACGATGGGCCGCTGCGGATGGAAGCGTGATTTTTCGCATCGACGGAAACTTCGACTTCACTGGCGGGCAGCTCGCGGATGATGCTGACGAGGCGTTTGGCGGGCAGTGTGGTGGCGCCTTCCTTCTCGATCTGAGCCTCGACGGAGCCGGTGATTCCGACGTCCAAGTCGGTCGTGGTGAACTGGAGGCGACCATCTTTTGCGACCAAAAGAACGTTGGACAGAATCGGCAGGGTGGTGCGCGAGCTGACCACATGTTGGACCTTTTGCAGGCCGTCGAGAAAGGCTTCCTTGGAGATGCGGAACTTCATAAATTACGATACCGGGGTGGTGTTGCGACGAAGTTTCCGCTTTCAATGCTCCTTGGCAAGCTTTTGTGAACAAACCCGAAACAGTCTGTGGATCAACGCCGGAGTTGGGACTCGATGCGGGCGATGCTTTCCTTTAGGCCGGGCTCATCACCGATCCGTTCGACCACTTTTTTGCAGGCATGAATGACCGTTCCATGGTCGCGGCCACCGAAGGCCTCACCGATTTCCATCAGCGATCCCTTGGTCAGCGAGCGGCTCAAATACATCGCGATCTGGCGGGGAAACGCGATGCTGGCGGGGCGGCGGCGGCTGGTCATATCTGCCAGGCGGACGTCGTAATGCTCGGCCACGGCTTTCTGGATGGAATCGATGCTGACCTGGCGGCTCGCTTCCTCGCGGATCAGGTCTTTGAGGAGATGTTCGACTTTTTCCACCGTGACGCTTTCTCCGGCGAGCGAGGCGTAGGTGGCGACGCGCATCAGCGCGCCTTCGAGGCGGCGGACATTGGTGCGAATCTTGTCGGCCAGGAAAATGAGGATGGATTCGTCAACGCGGACCTTCCAATCGAGCGCTTTCTTTTTGAGAATCGCCATCCGGGTTTCCATCTGTGGCGGTTGCATTTCCACGGTGAGGCCGCACTCGAAGCGGGAGATCAACCGGGGTTCGAGGCTCTTGATTTCGCAGGCCGGGCGGTCGCAGGTGAGGACCACTTGGTTGCGGCCGTCGAGAAGGGTGTTGAAGGTGTGGAAAAACTCCTCCTGTGAGCGGTCCTTGCCGCCGAGGAACTGGACGTCGTCGATGAGCAGCACGTCCGAGCTGCGGTAACGGCGGCGGAATTTCTCGATGTCACCTTTGCGGATGGCGTCGATGAACTCGTTGGTGAATTTCTCACAGGTTAGATAAATCACCCGCGAACCGGGTTGGCGGCGGAGGATCTCATGACCGATGGCTTGCATCAGGTGGGTCTTGCCGAGTCCGGGCCCGGCATAGATGAAGAGCGGGTTATAACCGATTCCGGTTTTCGTGGCGACCGACTCGCAGGCAGCATGGGCGAATTGGCTGTTAGATCCAACGACGAAGCTACCGAATGTGTGGGCTGGATTGAGGCCGGCAGCCTTGGTGCGACGATCCAGCGCTTCCCCCTCGAGAGTGGCGGCCTTGCTAGGGCGGGCGGGCGACATCACTTGGAATCCGTTGCCGGCGCTGGATTCGTTAGAAGTCGCGAGGTCCGCGCTCACGATCACCCGCACTTCGCGCACATCGTCGAGAACACCCGTCACGGACATCGTGAGTTCTGGCAGGTAATTCGTCTCGATCCAGACCTGATGGATCTCGCCGGGCACCGCGATCGAGGCCACATCGTCCTCGACCCCGAGCCAACGTGCTGCGCCGAACCAGCGTTGAAAGGCATCCTTACTAACCATTTTCTGCAGGGCGACACACACCTGCTCCCACTTGCCGTTTTCCGTTGCCTGCCCCGTGATGCCGTCCGCTGTCTCCCGCTCCTCCAATTCCTCCGGTTCCATTGTTGATTTGTTTTTTTGAAAATTTAAACTGCCGCCTGTCACGCACTCCCCCGAGTTGCGCCGTGCGGCGAGATGGCAAACATGAGCAACGCTTTCAGAACCGGGAAAGGCTTTTTGCACGGCTCTAACATTTGATCGTGGGGAGCCGTATTCCACAAGGGTTCCACGACTCATTTTTTTAAAAACTTGCTTCTCGATTTGCTTTAGGTTCGTGAAACATCGATGAGTCCGTTCACAGCGAATTTGCGCATCCGCTTGAAATCCAAGGACTCGTATTGTGACGATTCCGTTACTGAATCGGAGAGCCCCGGCCAATCCCGTCATTTCCCGCTCAAAGCCGCGCCGGTCAAAGGATTGCGGGCTGATCCCACCTCAAGCCACCCCGCGCGCGACGGGCGTCCGGCTCTTGAAACACAGAGCAACGCAGACCGTGACCAGCGTTCCCGCGAGGACGCGCCAGGTGAACTTGATCAGCGGAAGCCATTCGAAATTTGTGTAGAGACTTTTGCCGGTCATCATTTCCCAAACGTCGTTCGGCAAGTTGCTCAGGTAAGCGACGAACACGATCCCCGCGATCATCGCAATCAGGTTTCCCGTTTCGCTGCCGCGCGTCTTGGTGAACAGCGCCACGATGAAAATTCCCAACAAGGATCCATAGGTGTAGCCGAAACTGCCGAGGATAATCCCGATGATGCTCAGATCGGGATTGTGAGCCTTGATGAACGCAGTCAGGAGGCCCACGGAAATCAGAATCAGCGCAAAAGCGACGGTGCTCAGTTTGATGACGCGCACCCGGTCATTTTCGGCAGTCTTGAACCAGCGAAAATGGAAATCCCGCGAATAGCTCGTCGCTAGGGAATTCATCGCCGTGCCGAGCGACCCCATGGTGGTGGCGAGTACCCCGGCCACCACGAGTCCCCTCAAGCCCCCCGGCATGACGTCGATCACGAAATAAGGAAAGACCCGGCCGCTATCCACTTTTCCATCGACCATGGGCAGCCCCGCATCCGTGACGAAATGGCCATAGTAAACGGAAAGCAGACTGCCGATGGATAGAACCGCATAGGTCACCGGGATGTCGGCAAGTCCGGACAGGATGGTGGCCACGGCGCTTTGACGCTTGTTCTTCGCTGTGAGCATCCGCTGAACCATGTCCTGGTCTGTGCCATGGGTGGCGAGAGTGACGAACAGCGACCCTAGCAGTGCCGCCCACACGGTGTAGGAACTTTCCAGCACGCTCTTGATCGCTCCCCACGTCGCGCCGTATTTGGCGACAAACTCCGGGGTCGGCGGCTTGTCTCCATGCCATTGCCACAACAACAGATCTTTAGGCTCCTTGAGATGTTCTTTAGCACCGTCCCAACCGCCGGTGTGCCCGAGCAAATACCACATCGAGAACCCGAGCGCGCCGAATAGCACTGCGATCTGCAGCACGTCCGTCCAGATTACCGCCTTGATCCCGCCCACCGCCGTGTAAACCGCCGTGAGGAGGCTGATGACCACCAGCGCGATGCCGGTCATCCAGAATTGTTCCCAATTTGTAAGCGGCCGCTCCGGGTGCATGTGATTCCAAATCACTACCGCCAGCAAGGTCGGCACCCACAGCCGTGCGCCGCTCGCCAGCGACCGCGTCACGAGGAAAATCACGCTGGCCACGCTCCTCGTCCGGGGGCCGAAGCGGATCTCGAGAAACTCGTAGATGCTGACCACGTTGTGCTTGTAGAACGCCGGGATGAACACCGCGCTCACCACCAACCGGGCGAGCAGATAGCCGACCATGAGCTGGCCATAAGTGTAGTTCCTCATCTCGTAGCCATCGCCCGGTGCCCCGAAAAAGGTCCCCGCACTGATTTCTGAGGCGAGGATGGACGCCAGGACCGCCCACCAGGGGATCGACCGGCCGCCGAGCGCGAAATCCGAGACATTGGAGTTCCGGCGGCTGAAGTGCCAACCGATGCCGATGATGATGGCGAAATAAATTCCGATGATGACGAGGTCCAAGCTCAGTGCCGACATGCGCCACATGCTACGGCCCCGGACCATCGATCCAAGCCCCAAGTTCCGGCCCAGATCACATGCTGTTGTTCGACGACGAAGAATTCGCCGCCTGCCGCGCAGCAATTTCCGCCGCGGCGAGGTGGACCGGATTGGACCCGATTCCCTGGGCCGAGACGAGGGAGGTGACCCCGGTGCCAAACCCATCCATCGGGTTGAACCAAAGCTCTTTGCCGGAAAGGGGATCGAGCCCATACATGTAGCCATCCACCGAGACGATCAGAATGTCACTCTCAAGCAACAGACTGACGTAGCTGGATCCTTTTGGTGCCCTCCACTGCCAGACGATCCGGCCGGTATCGCGTTCAAGGGCGGCGACACGGCGGTTGAATCCAGTGAAAACGAGATCGGTAATTTTCATGAGTTGGGAGATTGTCCGTCCGCCCGCCGGATTCAAGCCTTCAGAAAGCCAGCCGCTTCAGAGAAAAGCCGTGCATCAACCACCCGATCATGGTTTCACACATCGAGTGAGCGGCCGGGCGTTGCAACTGGATGGACTAAGAGCGATTGCGATGATCGCGATCTGCTGGGATCACTGGCGTCCTGCCACCTGGCCGCGGCTTTTTCCGTTCGAGGTCTTCCTGTTTTTTTTCCTCGTCCTGACCGGCTACCTGATCACCGGATCGCTGCTCCGCGAGCGGGACCGCAAGGAGGCTCGCGGCGGCCGGTGGAAATGGGAGGGCCTGAAAAACTATCAGATCCGCCGCGGCCTGCGTATCCTCGCGCCGTATTACGCGGCGTTGGCGCTGGCCATGATCGTCCAAGCTCAGGACGCTTGGATGGGCCGTCCCGCCGATGCCTGGACCGGGTTTCCCTGGTATCTCTTTCATCTATCGAATTTCCATATCGCGATGCTCGCCGACCTGCCGGGCGGCACGAATCACTTCTGGTCACTGGCGATCCAACAGCAATTCTATCTGATCTGGCCGTTCGTAATCTGGTTCCTGCCTCGGAAATGGCTGTTACCGGTGATTCTGATTTTCTCGGCGATCGGTCCGATTTCGCGCCATTACCACGACTTTTTCCTGCCTTGGTTCGCCCAGCCCGGAGTGCTGACGTGGTCGGCATTTGATTATTTCGGCATCGGTGGCCTGCTGGCGCTGGCGGTGCATCGTGGGATGTCGCTGGAAAGCCCAGGACTGCGCTGGATTTCCATCACGGCACTGGCGGGCTATATCGTGATTTTCGGATCCCACGCACTGGGTTGGCCCACTTACGGACTGCGGCCGGTCCAGCAGACCTGTCTCGCCATCGCGATGTGCGGGTTGATCGCCGCAGGATCGGTGGGTTTGCGTGGGCCAGTGGGTCGCTTCCTAGAATACCCGATATTCCAACGCATCGGCCTGGTTTCCTATGGGATTTACCTGTTTCACAACATCGCGCCGCTGGTGGCCGGGAAAATTTTCTGGTTCCTCTGGTTCAGTCCTTTCGACAACCGGTGGGGCGAAATCCTCCGCCTCCCGGCCTACGCGCTCGTCACCTGGGCACTCACGATGGCCTCTTGGCGGTGGATCGAAACGCCGTTGCAGGAAGTCCGGGCGAAAATCAGCACCCGCTGACAGGGATTTACCCACGCCACAGCTCCCGGAAATACCCGAAAATGGGTGCGAAATCCGCAGCCTAGTCAACCAGACTCGACAATTCGCCGCCCATCCAGCATTTTCACGCCCCCATGGAAATCCTTGCACTGGATGTTTCGTGAGAACCTTCACCCTTCTGCTGATATCTCCAAGCAACCCTTTCATCACCCACCTGACTCCACATGGCTTCCTCTTTTCTTCCGAAACCTTTCGCCCACACCTACGAGATCGCTCCTGAATACGCCAAAAGCGCCGCCTATTTCTCCTGCGAATTCGCAATCGACCAAAGTTTCAAAATCTACTCCGGCGGCCTCGGATTCCTCGCCGGTTCCCACATGCGGGCCGCCGCTGCCATGAAGCAGAACCTCTGCGGCATCGGCATCCTGTGGACTTACGGGTATTATAACCAAGCCCGCGGCGAGGATCGCGAACTCGCCGTCCAGTTCCGGAAAAAGGAATACGCGTTCCTACAAGACACCGGCATCCGTTTCACCGTCCCCGTCCACGGCCATCCGGTGTGGGTCAAGGCGATGTTCCTGCCCGGCGATATTTTCAACACCGTGCCGATGTTTTTCCTCAGCACCGACGTCGAGGAAAACGACAGCCTCTCCCGCGCCATCACCCACCGGCTTTACGATCAGGATCACCTCCGCCGCATCGCCCAATACATCATCCTTGGTGCGGGTGGCGCGCGCCTGCTGGATGAACTCGGCGTCGATCCCGAAGTCTGGCACCTCAATGAAGCCCACGGACTATCCGCCGCTTTCCACGTTTACGAAAAACACCGCAGCCTTGATGAGGTGAAAAAGCGCCTCGTCTTCACCACCCACACCCCGGAGGAAGCGGGAAATGAAAAGCACGGCTTCAAGCTCCTTCATGACTTCTCCTTCTTCGGCGGTCTCCCCGAGGATGAGGTCAGGAAAATCACCGGCATCGAAGGTGAAGAGTTCAACCACTCGCTCGCCGCCCTCCGCCTCGCCCGCATCGCCAACGGCGTTTCAAAACTCCACGGCGAGGTTTCCCGTCACATGTGGGAAGGCTATCCTAACATCTGCCCGATCACCCACGTCACCAACGCCCAGAACAAAAAATACTGGGCCGACCACGGCCTCGAACACGCCCGTCAGCGCGGCGACATCGAGGAACTGAAGCACCGCAAACGCGAACTCAAGGAACGCCTCTTTCGCGTCGTCGCCGACCAGACCGGCAAGCTCTTCAAACCCGATGTCCTCACCCTCGTCTGGGCCCGCCGCTTCGCCGGCTACAAGCGCCCCGATCTCATCGCCCGCGACATGAAACTCTTCCGCGAGCTCGTGCATAACAACAAATACCCGATCCAAATCATCTGGGCCGGCAAGCCCTATCCGTTCGACTACTCTGCCATCGACACGTTCAACCACCTCATTCGCCTTACGAAGGACTATCCGAACGCCACCGTCCTCGTCGGCTACGAACTCGAGCTCTCCCGCTTCCTGAAAAACGGCTCTGACATCTGGCTCAACAATCCCGTCGTCACCCGCGAAGCCTCCGGCACCTCCGGCATGACTGCCGCCATGAACGGCTCCGTCAATGTCTCGACCTACGACGGCTGGGTCTGCGAATTCGCCAAGGACGGCCACAACTCCTTCATCATCCCGCCCGCCGATCCCGCACTCAGCCACGAAGACCGCGACCGCCATGACTTGTTAGGATTCTACAAGGCGATGACCGAGAAAATTCTCCCGCTTTACTACGATACACCGGACAAGTGGAACCAACTCGTCCTCAACTCGATGAACGACGTCGTTCCCTTTTTCGACGCTGACCGTATGGTGGACGAGTATTACAAAAATATCTACGCCTGAACCTTTTGAAAATCAAAGTGACTGGCGCGTCTCGCGCCAGCCCGTGAAGGGAGCATCTGGCTCCCAATCTTCCAGCAATCCGTGGCGGTGGTTCTCAACCGCCGTGCCAAATTCGGCTTGATGCAAAGATCTGACACGAAACCCATTTTCCGGGAGATGGGCTTGGCTGAGGCAATTCGAAGCCACGATGTGCATGTCATGCTGCGCACAAGTGATACCAATCTATTGAATTCAAGTGACTGTCCCTCCGGACCTAACAGGACCACTCATCAAAGCCCGGCACACGGTGCCGGGTTCGGATGAAAAAGAGGAACTCCTTCCCGAAGGGACGGTTCATCGGCGGATGGTGTTTACTGGCATGAAGCGTCACTCCCAGACTCGCAATCAGACGACCGAAAACCCTGGCCTGTGTGCAGGGTTTAATGCAAAAGCCTTTTTGGGCGAAAGATGGAGCGTTTCGTCAGAAGGAATTGTGGCGGCGAGAGGTAGGTCAAATGCGTCGCCGCACGAACTGCCCCAGAGCTCCATGATAAATTGCTAGATCTGATAACATTCAAATGATTGAAATCAAGGACCTCCCCAATCATCACGCGACACCTTTTCGCAAATCTCTAACACTCCACAGGCTTTCCCCGGCTGCGGCCGCTTGGCCCTTGAATTTCCTCGCGCCACTCTTCCGTTTCGAGCCGAAGCGCTCACGTGATTTCACAAACGCCTCGTCCACGAATGCCCGGCTGCCGATCACTGCGCCGTCCGTGAAATAACGGACTCGGCAGCGCAGCATTTTCCCGAAAGGAATCTCACCTTCGTTGGGCTGTCCGTTCGCAGCTTCTTCTTTTGAAATTCCTTTGCGCAACGTCTTCACCGTAGGTTTTCCATCCCGGGCTATCACTTCGGCCGCT
>JBBQDJ010000050.1:0-12983 GCA_038319595.1 Verrucomicrobiales bacterium | reverse complement strand
GAAAACGCCCCCGAGTCACTCCAAAATTCCGGGCGCGCCCGCTTCGGCCGCTTCCCCGCCGCCGCCGGGCTTCTCAGCTAATACACCCGTCTCACGGCCGTGGCCGCCGGGGTGGGCATTTGTATGCGACGCGCGGCGGCGTCGGGAATGCGGCCGAAGCGGTCGCGCCAGGATTTTTCGAGTGCATCGAGGGCTTTTTCGGTCCCGGCTTCGGAGAGTTCTCGGTAGGCGGTGATGCGGAGCTTGGATTCGGTGAGCCACGAGGCTGGAAGAAAGGCGGGGAGGGATTGGAGATTGAAGATTGGAGATTGAGGAATGGAAGAGGGGCGTGGCGGTTGAAAACCGCCGCCACTTTTGAGCCAGGCGGATTCGGTGGTGATCAGGAAATCCGCCTTGAAGCTGGTCTCGCCGCGTGGCGCGTCCTTGCGGCCTTTGAGCCGGTCCACTGACTGGCGCAGGAGCTGGCAATAGAGCTCGAAGCCGATTTGCGAAATGTGGCCGGATTGCTTGGTGCCCAGAAGATTTCCTGCGCCGCGGATTTCGAGGTCTTTCATCGCGATTTTGAAACCGGAACCGAGCGCGGTGTATTCCTTAATGGCGTTGATGCGCTTGCGGGCGTCGCCGACGGTCATCATGTCGCGGGGCAGCAGCAGGATGGCATAGGCCTTTTCCCCGGCGCGACCGACGCGGCCACGGAGCTGATAGAGATCCGCCAGGCCGAAACGGTCGGCGCGGTCGATCAGGATGGTATTGGCGTTCGGAATGTCGATGCCGGTCTCGATGATAGTGGTCGCTAACAGGACGTCGGCATCGCCTTTGACGAAGGTGTGCATGACGACTTCAAGGTCGTCCTTATCCATTTGCCCATGGCCAATGAGCACTCTGGCTTCGGGCACCAGTTCGCGGATCTTCGATGCCATCATGTCGATGGTCTTCACCCGATTGTGCAGGAAAAATACCTGCCCGCCGCGCTTCATTTCCCGCCGGATGGCATCGCGGATGATGCGCTCGTCGTAGGCGCAGACCGTGGTCGAAACGGGGACCCGGTTCGGCGGCGGAGTGTCGATAGTGGACATGTCGCGTGCGCCCATCAGTGCCATGTAGAGTGTCCGTGGGATCGGCGTGGCGGATAGAGTCAGCACGTCCACCTGCCGGAAGAGTTGTTTGAATTTCTCCTTGTGGGCGACGCCGAAGCGTTGCTCCTCATCCACGACGACCAGCCCGAGATCCTTGAATTTCACATCACCGGAAACCAAGCGGTGCGTGCCGATGACTAGGTCCACCGAGCCATCTGCTAGGCCGGCGATGGTCTCACGCACTTCGGCCGCCGTGCGGAAGCGATTGAGCAAATCGATGCGGATCGGATAGTCCGACATCCGCTCGCGGAACGTCCGCCAATGTTGTTCTGCTAGGACGGTTGTTGGGACCAGGATGGCGACCTGCTTGCCGCTGGTGATTGCCTTAAACGCACCACGGATCGCGACTTCGGTTTTGCCGAATCCCACGTCGCCGCAGATCAGCCGGTCCATGGGCCGTGATGATTCGAGGTCGAGTTTGGTCTCGTCGATCGCGCGCCGCTGGTCGGTCGTCTCAGTGTAATGGAAGGAGCGCTCGAACTCCCACATCCACCGAGAGTCCGGCGGATGGGCGAATCCGACCTCGCCCTGGCGTTCTGCCTGCACCCGCAGCAGCTGGGCGGCGTAGTCCATGATCGACTTCTCAGCGGATTTCCGCGCGGTTTTCCAGGCGGCACCGCCGAGCTTGTTGAGCTCTGGGGTTTTTCCGCCAAGTCCCACGTATTTTCCGACGAGGTGCGCCTGTTCCAGTGGCACGCCTAACAAGGATCCGTCGCGGTATTCCAAAACGAGTTCCTCACCCTCGTCACCCGGCTGGATGCCCTTGAAACGACCGATGCCGTATTCGTAGTGAACCACGAGGTCGCCTTCCTCCATTTCATCGACGGTCGCCTTGGCCCGCGCGGCCCGGGCCTTTTCTAACAGCGAACGCCGCTGGGTTCCCGGTGTGCGGTAGCGGCCGAAAAGTTCCGATGAGGACAGCACCGCCAGTTTCGAAATCGGCACTGTAAAGCCAGCTAACAGCTCGCCTCGGATCGGGATGAGCCCGAGGTCGCGCTCAAGATCCTTGCCCGCGAGTTCGGCGAAGCGTTCCTCCTCGCCTTTGTTGCCGAACACCATCGCGATGTCCCAGCCGCTGCGCTGCCAATCGTTGAGCTGGCGGAAAAAGTTTTCCCGTCGCGTTTCCTCCAGCACGAAATCCCCCGCCTCGAAGGTTCCTAACGGACTGCCGAAACAGGCGAGATTAAAATCCTCCTCGCTGTTAAATTCGGCCGCGTCTTCGAGAATCCTCACGTCCGGCCGGGCGATTTCCGCGCCAAAGGAAATGATCAGGTCGTCCTTGCGCCGATAGTCGCCCACGGACGCTTCCGCCGAGGGCTCCGCCAACAGCAGATCCGACTCCAACAGCTTGAGGGTGGATGCCTGGGAATCGAGGTCGAACTCGCGGATGGACTCCAGCTCCGTGTCAAAAAATTCCAGCCGCAGCGGTTTCGCGGCTTGCCAGGCGAATAGATCCAGAATGCCACCGCGCACCGCGAACTGGCCACGCGCAGTGACCGTGGGCACCCTCTCATAGCCGTGTTCGGTGAGGGATTTCGCCAGTCCTGCGGGATCGAGATTCGAGCCAGGTTTTAGCGGTGTCCGGCTCGCCCGTAACGCGGCCGGGGAGGGGGCCTTGCCGTCGAACGCATCGCTGCCGCAGATGACCACGCAGCTTTCCGCGCGGGCGAGGATTTCCAACACGGCGAACCACTCGGCGGCGGACTCCGGATCGGCGATGCTGCCGTCGCCCGTTTCCACCGGACCGTCCGGCAGCACCAGTCCGGTGACGCCCCAGAGTTCCAGTTCCGAGGCCAGCCGCTCGCGATGACGTGGCATTTCCGAAATGAGCCATAGGCGCTTTTTGCCCAGGTCTCTGGCTGCCAGGGCGACGAGTGCTGCTAGAAATCCATGCGAAGCCTCCGCGGAATGGTCAAGCACGACCTCCCGATCACCTTGGGCGAGCGGGGCCAGGCGAGCAGCGAAATCTGGTTGGGTGACGGCGCGCCGGAGCCAGCCGTGGGTCATATCGTCCGTGTGGGACACGGCGCTGCTCTAATGCCGCTTGGCCCCCCCCGCAAGCCGGATCCATGAGATTTATTCGGCCTGTTCGATTCATTCCCACACGGAATCGTCAAGCCCGGTGTGTCCAAGTAGGCAGACGGACGATCTCGCCGCCCTTGAGCGCGGATTCGTGGGCGAGGATGCCGGTGCAGGTGATGTTCGCGCTCTGGACGGCGTTCGGGTAGGCATCGACGCCGGTTTGGAGCATTTTCACGAATTGATGGACCAGGTGCGGGTGGCTGCCGCCGTGGCCCGCGCCTTGGACGAAGGAAAGATGTTCCTCACCGGTATCCCCGCCGTAAACGCCGCCGGTCGTGAAGACCTGAATTTCCTCTGGCAGATAGTGCGCGAAGTCCGGGCATTTCACTTCCTCGGGGATTTCCGACTCCGGTTTCTTGGCGGTGTGAATCACTAACGGATCGTGCTCGATCAGCGGCCACTCGACGGATTTCTTCGTGCCGTAAACTTCGAAGGACTCGCGATACTGGCGGGCAACGTCGAACAGCGAGCGCACGACCTGGGCGGATAGATCACTGTCCTTCATTTTGATATGACATGTCTCAATGGCGAAGGGGGAGCCATAGCAGGCGTGCATGTCCTCAGCGATGGTGCCGGAGCCGAAGCAGGAAACGTATTCCGCCTGACTACCCATCAGGCCGAGGATCGGGCCGACGCAGTGGGTCGCGTAATACATCGGCGGCAGGCCAGGCCAGTAGCCCGGCCAGCCTTCCATATCCTGCTGGTGGGTGGCACGGAGTAACTGGACTTTGCCGAGTTCGCCCTTTTCATAGAGCTCCTTCATGAACAGGAACTCGCGGGCATAGACCACGGTTTCCATCATCATGTATTTCAATCCGGTGGACTTGCAGAGGTCGATGATCTGCTTGCATTCGTCGAGGCTGGTGGCCATCGGCACGGTGCAGGCGACGTGTTTGCCGGCCTTGAGCGCCTTGATCGACTGGTGGCCGTGATCGGGAATGGGCGAGTTGATGTGGACGGCGTGCACGTCCGGATCGGCGAGCAGGTCGTCGTAGGAGGTGTAGCGCTTTTCGATGCCGAACTTGTCGCCGACATCGTCCAGCTTCGATTGCGTGCGCTGGCAGATGGCGTACAGGTTGACGCCCTTGATGCGTTGATAGATGGGAATAAACTCAGCTCCGAAGCCGAGACCGACGATTGCGATGTTGATGTCCGACATGAGCGGGTTGTGTTAGGATTTCTGAATCGGGTAACACTAGCAGATTTTCCTATCCCCGGCTTGTAGATTCGCGGCGGGCTTGTGTAGGATTCCGACGACGCGTCGGATTTGAATGGAAACCTTCACCGCCCGCCCAACGGTGGAACCGGGATTTCCCGTCGTCGTTCAAGCCGGTATTGGCTGGCGGTCTGGCCCATGTGCCGGCGGAACTGGCGGGCGAAATCGCTGTGGTCGTAGAAGCCGGACTCCAGCGCGACGGTCGTCACCGGTTGGTTGGTGCGGACCAGCATATCGCACGCCTCAATCACCCGCATCCGGATCATGTATTCCTGCGGGGTCATCTGAAAGGTGGCGCGGAACTTCCGCTCGAACTGCCGCACCGACATATGCGCCATCTTCGCCAGCTGCGGCAAATCGAGTTTTTCGCGAAAATGCAGCTTGAGGTGATCCGCCACGATCGCGAGCTCCAGGTAGGGCTGCATCGCCGCCCGCTGCGCTTCGTAGCTGCGCACCGTGCCGCACAGGCCGCAGATTTTTCCGGAGGTATTGAAGAGTGGCAGCTTGTCGGTGATGAACCACTCGGGCTTTCCCTCCTGGTTCGGAAAAAGCTCGATGATGCCCAGCAACGGCTTGCCCGTGGAAATCACATGCTCGTCGTCCTTCCGGTATTTTTCCGCCAGACGGGGCGAAAACACCGAGCTGTCCGAGATCCCGATGATTTCCGATTCCGTGAGAAATCCGCAACGTTTCACAAATGCCGGATTTGCCGCCATCAGCCGGCCAGTCAGATCCTTGGCGAAGAATAGAGTGCCTGGAAGATAGTCGAACAAGTGCCTAAATTGCCCGGGTTGAAGCACTTCGTCCCAATTCTTGCGCATCACCTTGGGATTCATATGGCGGGATCTTACACAAGAAATCAGCAATCCTACAAGCGGTCCTTGGCAGAAATAGGGCATATTCCATTCATGTTCGGAATTGCTTCGAACCATTCGGCTTCACCACCGCTTCGCATGAAAAGAATCCTCCTTCTCCCGCTTGTAATTCTAGCCGCCACTACCGGTTTTTCTCAAACGACGAAGCTAACCGCCTCCGCGCCTCGTCATGTGGAAATCCTTTTTCTCGGCGCTCCTCCTGCGAACCATCCCGGGCATGATCCGGTCGAGCGCTACCGCGTGCTGAAAAAAGCCCTCGGCGTGGATGGCATCAATTTCACCTACACCGAGGACCTCGCCGATCTCCGCCGCGATGTGCTCGACCGCTACGACGGCTTGATGCTCTACGGGAACTGGAAACAAAACGAGCCTCTGGACCCGGCTCAGGAAAAGGCCCTGCTCGGCTACGTCGAGGATGGCGGCGCGTTCCTGCCCATTCACTGTGCTTCTGCTTGCTTCGGCGGCTCGGATGCATTCGTGAAACTCGTCGGTGGGCGTTTCAAATCCCATGAAACTGGGGTTTTCACGACGACCATCGTCGCTCCGGATCATCCGGTCATGCGCGACTACGGTGGGTTTGAAACCTGGGATGAAACGTACGTGCACGACCGACCCACCGCCGACCGCACCATCCTCCAACTCCGGGATAAAGAACCGTGGACGTGGGTCCGTAATCAAGGCAAGGGCAGGATTTTCTATACCGCATACGGCCATGACATGCGTTGCTGGGAGCAGCCCGCGTTTCATGAACTTCTGCGCCGCGCCATCCTCTGGAGTGTGGGCGATGAAGTCCGTGCCAAACTGACCGCCATGCAACTGCCTACTTTGGAACAAGAGGAAATGATTCTCCCCGGCTACCGCGAACGCAAGACGATCACCAAAGGACAGAAACCGCTATCCCCTGCGGATTCGCTCAAACTCGCTCAAGTGCCTAATGGTTATGAGATCTCACTCTTCGCCAGCGAGCCCGACATCGTAAATCCGATTCACATCACTTGGGACCATCGCGGCCGGGCCTATATCATCGAGACCGTGGACTACCCTAACAATCTCCAAGCCGGCGACCTTGGCCACGACCGCATCCATCTTTGCGAGGACACCAATGGCGACGGCAAGGCTGACAAATTCACCCTCTTCGCCGACAAGCTTTCCATCCCCACCTCCGCCGTCTTCGTCAACGGCGGTCTCATCTGCACCAATGGTCCGGACATGATCTTTCTCAAAGATACGAATGGCGACAACAAGGCTGACGTCCGCCAGATTCTGTTCAGCGGCTTCATTAATTATGACACTCACGCCGGGGTTTCCAACCTCCGCTACGGCTTCGACAACTGGATCTACGCCACCATCGGTTACGCCGGATTCGAAGGCACCGTCGGCGGCGAATCCCTCAAATTCTCCACTGGCGTCTTCCGCTTCAAGCCAGACGGCAGCAAGCTCGAGTTCCTCCAAAACACCACCAACAACACCTGGGGCCTTGGCTTCACCTCGGACTTCGACATCCTCGGCTCCACCGCCAACGGCAACCCCTCCTGGTATTATACCTTCGCTAAGGACGTCTATGCGCAAGCCGGACTGCCCCAGCCACGCACCCCATCCGGGGATAATAATCCCAAGTTTTTCCCCGCTTCCATGGACATCCGGCAAGTCGATCAACTCGACCGCTACACCGCCGCCGCCGGCCACGCATTCTATACCTCCGAGCGCTTCCCGGAGAACTACCGCGACCGCGTTGCCTTCGTTTGCGAGCCCACCGGCAAACTCGTCGGTCAGTTCGATGTCACCTCGAAAGCTGCTGGCTACGTCTCCCGCCAACTTCCTAACAACCTCTACTCCAGCGCCGACGCCTGGTCCGGCCCGGTCAATGCTGAGGTCGGCCCGGATGGTGCCGTCTGGATCGCAGATTGGTATAATCTCATCATCCAACACAATCCGACTCCCAGCGTGCAATCCGCCGGCTATAACGCCAAGACCGGCCGAGGAAATGCTTACGAAACTCCGCTCCGCGACGTATCGCTCGGTCGCGTCTTTCGGGTCTATCCGAGTGGCTCGAAAGACGACATCGACCCGAAACTCGTCACCACCGACCTCAACTCACTACTCGCCGGCCTCGCCCACTCGAACCTCTTCTGGCGCCTCCAAGCCCAGCGCCTCATCGTCGAATCCCACTCATCCACCGCTGCGGCCAAGCTCAAGGAAATCGTGAAGTCCTCCCCATCTAACCGCGCTGGTGTTCATGCATTCTATGCCCTGCAAGGCCTCGGCGAACTCGATGCGGACACCGTCAAAGCCGCCCTCGCATCATCCAGTCGCGGTCTCCGCCGTGCTGCGATCCTAGTCGCTCCCGCGACCGAAATGCTCGCCGAAGCTCTCATCAAGGACAACATAATCACCGCCTCAGATCCCCGAGAATTCGCGGAAATCTTCGTCGCACTCGCTCGTGTCGCTCCCTCCGAGCGCATCGGTAAGGCGCTCCACGTTGCTCTAACCACTCACAAGGACATCATCCTTCCGGACGCGACCCTCGCCAGTGCATGGCAGGCCGCCGCCCGCCGCCATGCTGCTGGGGTGCTTGCCGCCGCCGGTAATGTTAGCGCCCAAGCCGCCGCCCCGGTCAATCTCCTCAAAGACCCTGGATTCGACGGTCCCGACCTCGGCGACTGGAGTCTGCGCACCTATCATGCCGATCGCCCCGACTCCGTGAACCTGTGTATTTCTCCCGCTGGCAGAAATGGTGGCAACGCTCTTAAGATCACCTCACCCTCTTCGGCCGATGTTGGTGCGGGAGTGGACATTGCAGTCACCCCGAACACCCGTTACGTCTTCGGCGGCTGGATCCGCACCGAGAACTTTAAAAATACCGGCGGAAAAGGGGCCATGTTTAACCAGCACGGCGGTCCTGCCAGCAAGGGTCTCAGTGGCACGATGGATTGGAAGGAATTCAGCATCGAGTTCGACAGCGGGGACGAAAGCCAGGTGCTTCTCCACTGCCTCTTCGGTGGCTATGGCGGCGGCATCGGCACCGCGTATTTTGACGATCTCTACCTCCATTCACTCGGGGCTGGCAGCATCGACTCCGCGCTCAGCGCCGTGGCCAAGTATCACGCCGACAGCAAGAATCCGGCAGGTCCCGCCAAGGAAATGGTCCGCAAAAACGTAGCCGTCCCAGCCGTCCATAAGCTAGGACTCGCTATTTACAGCCGCACCTGCATCGCCTGCCACGGCCCGGAAGGAAAAGGCGTTCCCGGCGCATTCCCACCGCTTGACGGAGCAGAGTGGGCTGTTGGTGATCCATCCGTTCCCGTCCGTATCTTGCTGGCCGGACTGCAAGGCCCCATCGAAGTTTCCGGCCAGAAATTCAATAACATCATGCCGCCTCACACCGATCTCAAGGACTCGGAAATCTCTGCGGTGCTCACCTACGTCCGCCAGTCCTGGTCCAACGACGCCACTTCTGTTAGTGAGGATTTCGTTAAACAAATCCGCGCCAAATTCTCCGGTCGCAGCACCCCGTGGACCGCCGCCGAGCTGAAATGACAGTTGATGCAGCGGCACGCCGTCGCTTTACGAATCTGCCCGATGAGAATACACATCTGCGCTGTGGAAAACGCATCTTCCGTTACCCGTTTGGCTATGGGGCAGCGGGTAGTCTCACGGCGACGCTGGGATTTGCGTGGGTAAAATTGCACAGGGTGGTCACCTGCGGTTTGTCTAACGAAGTCACTTCGTACCATCCGGGGAATCCTCGCCATTTGACGGTACCGGTGGAGTCGGTGATGAGTGTTAGGTTGGTGCGCCAACGTTTTCCTAACCATTCTTCGAGGACCTCGCCGCGTTTTTTGATGGTCCAGTCCTTGTTCCATGAGGCGGCGTCCGGCATCCAGTGGCTTCCCTCCCAGAAGCCCCACATCAGAAAACTGGTGTAGGCAGGGTGGCTGAAGCAGGCGATCAACAGGTCGCGGGTGTAATCGGCGGCGAGCTCCTCATCGGCAACGATCTGGATGTCAATGCGACGGGGTGGTTGATGACGTCCCACTCGCAGACGCGGTCGCCAGCGTACTCGATGCGTTGCCGCGTGGTGTCCATGAAGTGCCGGCGGATGGCGAGTGGGTCCATTTTTTTCACGTTGCCGGGGACAGCGACTTGCATGAGGTAGTGGCCGCGGATGGCTCCTGTTGTTCTCGCAAGGCAAAATGTGACGCTGTGGGAACTCACCTCAGCGAGCTCTTCCCGTAGCCACTGCCTCCGTAAATGAGGATGAAGGGAAGGCCGTTGCGGGCGTTGGTGATCAGTCGGGTCTGGATCTCGGGGATCTCACGGGTGCGCCCGAAGAATCGGTCGTTGTCGTGGAATTCGATGGCTTGGAGTTCCTTGATTAGGGAGCCGGAAATCGGAGAGATGTTGAAGGCGGTTTTGAGAACCGAAATTTGTTTGAGCAATCATTTTCCCATTCCATGCCGTTGGCGACATCACCGGGGGACGAGATGAAGATGCGGATGGATTTCATGGATTAGGCGTGATGACGGTTCTTACGGCGTGCAGGGAGTGGCAGGCGGGAGGTTTTTTGCGATGAATTTGAGGAAAGAACCTGCGGGGTGGCAGGGGATGACATCGAAGACGCCGAGGTTGAGTCGTAGGTGGCGCTGGTGATGTTGGTGGGATGTGGAAGACTGGGGGTTGCGTGGCGGACTGAAGATCTGCGTTCCTTTGCTAGGCCACGCCGGTGAAGGATCTTCGGGAGAACCAAGTGACGGTTTCGCCGAGGAGGCGGGATTCGGTTTCTGTGAGAAGTTTGGAGAATTCGCGCTCGCTGCTGGCGTTTTTGATGAGTTCTGCCTGGCGGGTGAGGAAGGTGTGCATTTCCTTGAAGGTGTGGGAGCGCGCCTCAAGATCGTTTGCAGCGGCGAGGGAGAGCGCGGCGACGGCAATGACCGGGAGGAGGACTCCGAAGAAGCCGAGGACGGCTTTGGCAAAGGCGATATCCGAATGGTGGAAGAGGACATAGCAGAGTATGAAGAGTAGCTTCAATGTCGTTGCCGCGATGGCGGAGCGGGCGGAGTAAGTGAAGATCTTTTGAGCATTTTCATATTGCCGGTCTGCTTTGGCAGCGGATTTCGCGTAAAATTCTAGCTGGGCCCGGGGGGCGGTGAGGCGAGTTTCCAGGTAGGCATTGCGGCAATCTGACCAGTCATCACAGGTGCGGATGCGTGTTTCGCGGAGCTGGAGGATCTCCATGGTGCGGATGAGCGGCTGGACGGAAGCCGGGAGATTCAGCGTCCAGAGGTGGGCGAAGCCTGCGTGATAGTTGCCGAAGGCGATGGCGGAACGTGCTACTTCGGATAGGAGCCGGTTTAGCGCCCAGCGAGAGGCAGCTTCGGATTTGTGGAGGCGGTGGTGATAGAGATATCCGTAGATGAGCAGGCCAAGCTCGGTGGTGAGGAAGATGATGAGAAGGGTGTAGTAGAAAAACGGTGTGGGGTAGTTCTTGAAAAGAATGAGCGCAAGAACGGCGCAGACGGTGGCGGCGAAGTGGGTGCCAATGATGATTTTCGCAGCGTTCTGAAAGAAGCCGCTGAACCTTCTGGACTCGGCGCTGGTGTGGTTCTTGATGGTGGCAAAGTAGGGGTCTTTGGCGGGGATAGTGGATTTACTTTCGTCTTGATCGGGGAGGCTGAGGTTTTCTGTTTCCTCCGGATGCACGGGTGGGCGGAAGCAGGATTTCCCGGGAGCAGTGGTTTCCTCCCATGTTTCCCGGAAGGATGGGGTTGTGCCATCGAGGCTGACGGTGACGATGAGAACCGGGGTGTTCCAGCGTTTTGCCTGCTCGATCACGTCCATCGTGCCACCGGGCTTCCCCATCTCGCCGGGCTTGACCATGGCGATGAGGATGTCGCTCTGGCGGACAAGTTCGATATTGGTTTCCTCGAAGCGGGCATGGCGATCAGCGACTTCGGCGGCGACTTTTTCCCTAATGATGTGGGAGCTGGCCAGCAAGGCGAGGCTCTGTAATTTTTCCTCGGGCGTGAAGTCGGGTCCGGTGGAGCCGTGGGCATTTAGGTAGGAATCGCTGGGCTGCGGGAGTGAAATGATCTGGGGGATACCGAGATCGCGGCAAGCGACCGTGAACGCATGATCGCCGCCTATGGAGATCTGGGAAATGCCGGTGAAGAAATGGTGGTCGCCGAGGTTAAGCTCGGCGGGTAGGGTCGCGAGGCGGGATTTAAGCCATGCTGTCGCGGCTTCTTGGAAACAGCCAGAATCGAGATCGGGATGATCTGGATAGGAATACCAACTGCGAGGACCGGAGAAGCCGACGGTCACGGCGAGGGGAAGGGAGGGCATAAGCAAATCATGCGTTATAAGACCATTTGATCTATCAAAACAGACGATAGGTGTCATGCAGAAAAATGCCTTCCCGCGAGGTTTCTCTGCCCTCTGGAGCATTTGTGCCGAACTTAAGGGAGCGATTCTTTGCCTTCGTTCAGGCGTATCCACATGATGATTCACGATGCAGATGTGATGGGCCGGGCCAAAATCGTGCAGAATGCGAGAATTGAAGTATGATGATTTTGTGCAGTATGGTTGGGACAACAGATTCGATGCCCTGGCAGAAGTGGCAGGTGGGTGATGGAATCGATGGAAGTGATCCAGGAAAAATAAGGCCCGGAATGGAAACGAAAACCGCACCTGCAGCGGAGGCCACAGGTGCGATTTTATATCGATGCTGGGGTCAGTCTTCGAGTTTCGCGAAACCATCAAGTGTCTTCGGAACGAGCACTTCACCGATGGAGTGCATGACGCCGTTGGTGGCCATGACGTCGGCACTGAAGACTTTGGTTTCGCCGACTTCCACGGTTCCACCGTCAATTTTGATTTTTACTTTTTCGCCGTTCATCGTGGTGACTTCGCCGTCTTTCAGGTCGGCAGCGGGCACCTTGCCGGCGACGACATGATAGAGCAGTAACGAACGGAGTTTTTCCTTATTCTGCGGAAGCATCAACTTGCCGAGTGTGCCGGCGGGTAACTTGTCAAAGGCCTCATCGGTCGGAGCGAAGATGGTGTAAACGCCTGTTTTGTCCGCCAGCACCACATCGAGGCCGGAGGCGATGAGGGCTTTCTTTAGCGTGGAGAAGGTGACACTGTCATTGATGGTGGCGGTCAGGCTGCCTGGATCGGGAGCGAAGGGCTTCGCGGGCTCGGTGGTGGTCTTCTCCTCCATTTTAGGTTTTTCTGCGACGGTTTCCGCAGCGAAAGCGAGTGGCATGGCGAGGAGTGAGAGCAGCAGGGCGAGTTGGTTCGAGTTCTTGGTTTTCATCATGTTTATGTGGTTTGGTGCTTGGTTGGAGCCGCAGCGGTGGTCGTTTTCCGTGCCCTTCGCAGCGGGTGTCCTCCGTTGTTTCGCAGAGCCTATGCCGAGAATTTTCATGTTGATTCACAGTGAGTTGTGAAATCAACCATGGGTTGATCCCGTGCATAGTCCGCCATCCACGTGCAGCGTGCACGGCCCGCGGGCCAGGCGGGGAATTAGAAGAGTGCCGCTCCCCTGTAAGCCGGATTCTGTCCCCCTCTTGCGAGGTTGGACGGCCATTTCTCTCACCCCGCCGAGGCGGAGCGCCCTGCTTGCGCAGAGTGCGACTAATACCCGGAGATTAACGGGCGGGCCGCCCTTCCCCT
>JBBQDJ010000049.1:0-13037 GCA_038319595.1 Verrucomicrobiales bacterium | reverse complement strand
CTCCACCTCGCCACCCACTGCGGCCCGGATGCCCTCGCCGCAGGCCTCAAAGCCGGCGACCTCCTCCGCGATCTAGCAGCCGTCGCCGGCGGCAAAGGCGGCGGCAAACCGGATCAAGCCCGCGGTGCCGCGCCGGACCGCAGCAAGCTCGAAGAAATCAAGTCCGCGGCCACCGCGAAATTCTAACTCAAGGAGGGGCAATCTCCGAATCGCCCCAGCCCATGAATAGCCATTGAGATGAGGCCAAGCCACCTACTCAATGGCTCCACATGGACCCGGCGATTCGGAGATCGCCCCACCTTGAAAGGCTTAGCCTTAATCAAAGTTTGCTCCGCTCAGTCGCCCGAGAAAAGCGTCGTTGCAACGCGGGGGAGAGGATATTGGCCAGCACGATTGCGAAGGCACCCAAATAGAAACTGGGACGCAGGTTTTGATGCTCTCCGAATATCAATGCGGCAGCGATGATACCGTAGACGGGTTCGAAATTCGCCGCGAGATTGAAGTTATAGGCGCTGATGCTGCGTAACAGTCGGTTCGTCAGGTCTTGTGCGAAGACCGTGCAGACCACCGCGAGGATCACGATCCACAACCAGTCCATGGCATTCACGACCCACAGCGCGGGAAAGCCGCCTGGATCAAGAATGGGGACGGCAAGAAAACAGACAGCCGTTGAAGCGACCATTTCCCATCCGACCATTACCATCGGGTCGGCACCGTTGATGACGATGCTCCGGTTCAGGACCATGAAAACGGCGGCGAGCAATGCGCTAAGCATCGCGACCGCGAGACCCAGCACGTGGGCCGTCTCGACTCCGGCAATCAGGCAGATTCCAAAAAGAACGATCAAGCCGAGAAAGACTTCGATTGGGCGGATCCGGCGGCGCGTGAGGAGAGGTTCGGTAAAGGCGGTGAAAAGAGAAAGCGTCGCCAGTCCCGCAAGAGCGATGGAGACGTTGGCGAGTTTGACCGCGCCGAAGAGGCAGAGCCAGTGCAGGCCGATGATGGCACCGACACCGAGCAGTTTGCCTACCTCCCGCCTGCCCAGCCAGAGCTTGCGGTTCCGCATGAGGACTACCCAAAAAAAGGCTCCCACCGCCGCAATCAAGCATCTCCAGGTGATCAGCACAGGGGCACTGACGGAAGCGAGCCTGCCAAGAATGGTCGTCGCCGCAAAGATGACGACAAGGAGGTGAAGTTGGAGAAACGAATTGATGGCAGACTGTCGTGATCGGGTTGATGGCTTGGAAGCGAAATACGACGGAGGTCACTGGATTTTTGCCAAAATAGACTGTTGGACTCGGTCGTCACGAGAGTTAACCCCGTTCTTACCCCCGAACCCGGCGCGGGCTGCTGGGTGTGGAACGATGATTAACTTCAGGTCGTGCTGGGATCAGGCCGATAAGGAGTCGGGACCTTACTGTCCCGTCTTCGAGTGGGTGAGGAAGAGGGGGACAATAAGGTCCCCCCTCCTTATCTCCCCATCCAAGTTACTCGGGAGCGAAAATCCCCTAGCGTGTCATGGCGTGTGCGGTGGCTAGCGGTAGAAAGGTTGATTTTTGGCGAGGGGTTTCTAGTTTTGGCCATCGGCGAACGTTGTGACCGAACCCATTCCAATGATCATTTATCTTCTCGTTTTTCTCTCAGGGTTTTGCGCTTTAATCTATCAGGTCCTGTGGATGAAGCAGTTGGGGTTGTTGTTCGGTAACACATCGCATGCGGCCGGGGCAACATTGGCAGCCTTCTTCGCGGGTTTGGCGATCGGCAGTTGGTTCTGGGGAAAGCGCTCAGCCCAAGGCAGAAATCCGCTGCGTATTTATGCCGGTCTGGAATTGGGGATTGCTGTCACCGCACTTCTCTATTTTGTGGTGATGAAGGGCTACCACGGCATTTATCCTGAGGTCTATCAAAGTGTGAATTCGGCTACATGGCTTCTGTTCATCAAATTCCTCCTAGCCGTAGTGCTGATTTTTCCACCTGCATTTTGTATGGGCGGGACCATCCCGGTGGTCGGGCAATACGCGATCCGGAAGCCGTCCCAGTTCGGATCGACCTCAGCATTGCTTTATGGAATCAATACCTTGGGAGCCACCCTTGGGGCATTGCTGGCCGGTTTCTTCATGCCGCTCTGGTTTGGGTTCCAGGTGACTTGTTTCATCGCCATGGGAATCACCTTGATCGTTGCGGCCTTGGCCTATCTGGTTTCTCGATCGTCGCCGGCATCGCAGGCGCTTGAGCCTAGCAGAAATGAAGACGATGCCGTCGCTACCGGGAAGGACGTGGCGGACGCTAACAACCGCGCCGCACTGTGGGTGATTTGCTTCCTATCAGGGTTTGGAGTGCTGGCCCTTGAGGTGCTTTGGACGCGCATGTTTGCGTTGGTGCTGGAGAATTCGGTCTACACCTTTGCGGCGATTTTAGTAGTCGTGCTTTCCTGCCTTGCCGGCGGGTCATTGATCAGTTCCCTGCTTGCCCGGACGAAGTGGTCCCCGAACCTTGTGCTCACAGCCTTGCTTGGCCTCAGCGGTATTTCGATCGCCCTGACGCCCACCATTTTCATGGAGATAACCGGTTCATTCCAGTTCCTAGCGATCAAGGCGACGTGGGGGGATTTCGTTTTTCTTGTTTTCAAGAAATGCATTCTAACCATTGGCCCGCCGGCCTTGGTGCTCGGAACGATTTTCCCTTACCTGATGAAAACCGAGGAGCAATACGCCACCTCGCCTGGCAGGAGTTTGGGTCGCCTCGCGACGATCAACACGGTTGGAGCAGTCCTCGGGTCGCTGGTCTGTGCGTTTCTGTTTCTCGAACAATTCGGCATGTGGCGTTCCATGCAAATCATCAGTAGCATCTACTTTTTAATGGCGGTATCGATGCCGTCGGTTCGCGGTCGCACGGGCACTGCGGTCAAGGGTGCCAGCGTCGCCGGCCTGATCCTGCTGCTCACAGTCCTCAATCCGTCCAAACTGCCGGTGACCGGTGCGCTTCAGGGCCACAATGATGAAGTGACCCTGAAAGCATGGGAGGGGAGCGATTGTACGGTCTCGGTGGTCCGCGGCAACGACGGGCTGGCCATCAAAATCAACTCCGATTACGGATTGGGTTCCGCGAATGGTCGCATCCGGCAAGCCTGCCAGGCCGAAATTCCGCTGATGCTCAAGCCCGATGCCAAGTCGGTCTTTTTTCTGGGAATGGGGACGGGGATCAGTGCGGGTGCTGCTCTGTCCGATCGTTTTCCTCAAGTAGAGCGGGTGGTTACTTGCGAACTTTCACCACACGTCATCACCGCCGCGAAAGAGTATATGACCGATGTTGATGGGGTGGACCTCACCAATGGCCTTTTTACTGATCCACGCTCTAAAGTTCTAACGGAGGATGGCCGCCATTATCTCATGGCCACCAGGGAGAAATTTGATGTGATCGACGCGGATCTTTTTATTCCCTACCGTTCAGGTGCCGGCAGTCTGTATACGAAAGAGCATTTTGAAAGTGTGAAAGATCGTCTCAAGCCGGGCGGGATTTTTGTTCAGTGGTTGCCTGCCTATCAGGTCACCGATTTCGAATTCCACGTGATTGGCCGAACCATGCTGGAAGTGTTCGATCAGGTTTCGATTTGGCGCTGTGATTTTGCACCTTTCAATGAGGTGGTTGCCTTCGTGGGTCACCAAGGAGGAGCGCCGCTGGCAGCTTGCGACATCGACGACTCCGAGACAAAGAAGAGTTTTGTCTTTGGGAATGACCATGACGACATTTACAAAACACTCAACCCGCAAACGGCTCTGCTGTACTATGGCGGAAACATCACAGCTTCGAAGGAATGGTTTGAGGCGTATCCGGTCAATACAGATGACAGGCCAGTAATCGAATACATGGCCCCGAGATATTACAGGAACAAGGGCAAAGATAAGGCACCCTGGTTTATTGGTCCATACCTCCTCAAATTCATCAAAGACCTGCAGGGCAAGTGTCCTCCTGACAAGGACCCCTTGCTGGTCAACCGTACTCTTGCCAACCGGCGCTTGCCGTTAGCTGGGAGTGCGTACCAAGAGACCAAGTTGTGGGCTCAAGTAGGCAACAATGCCGAATCCGAGCGGAGTTGGGAACAATTTATCAAGGAGTGGCTTGACCCGTAGAGCCGCGTTACGGTTGTCACAAGTGTGTTTACTGACCTCATTGACGAAATCTAGGTCCCCCCTTCACTTAACCTGCGTTAGACCAAGGATTCTGAAGTATTTCATAAAATGCACTCGTCGAGTGTTAGCCGCATCTCTTCAACAGCCTCCGGAGGAGGAGGCTGTAAGACGCCTGGACGAAGAGGAACGGAGTCAAATCGCGTGGTAAAACACCGGTTTTCCATTGGATTTACTCCATTCCGGCGGCCATCATGATTTGCGCATGCGAAATAGCTTCCGGGGTAGGAGAGAATTGACAACAAGATAATCCACCTCGCCGACCTCGATGACCACCATAACGGCCCGCAGCGCCTTGTCGTCGCTCGCGCTCAACTTGACCGCGAGTTGGAACCCTTTCGCGTCCCATAGATTGGCCCCATAGACGCTGCGGTCACATCATTTTAGATTTATTATTAAGCTCGAATGCACTTTGAAGCTTGGCGTGTAGGTATGGAATCCTCTATGGGGTTACCACATTCCTGACATTTCGACTACGAATCAGGGGAATCGCAATTAACGCATATGATCGCATATGAATCCTAATCCTCCAAAATACGGAATGCGGCACAAATGGACCCGCAAGCAGATCTCCATGCTGGGAACCATGTCGGATGCCGCACTTTCCAGAAAACTGGACCTTTCCATCAGCACAATTCTCAAAAAGCGGCAAAGTCTGGGGATTCCAGGAACCCGTCCATGTAGAACGATCCATTGGACGCGGGACTTAATCTCCATGCTCGGTAAAGTCCCAGACGCCGAAGTCGCCAGAGCGGGCGACATGAACATCCTTACGGTTAATAAAAAGCGAAGATCTCTTGGCATCAATTGCTATGCCCGCAAATCGAAAAGTTGGCACTACTGGACCAAAAAGGAAATCGCCCTCCTCGGCAAAATGTCGGACGGCGATGTCGCTCTGAAGATCGGCCAGAAAAAAGCCTCCGTCGCTTGGAAACGCGGCAAGCTCAACATCCCCGCTTTCGGCGAAGTCTATGCCAATAAACGACCGCCGAAACCGCTCGACTCGTGGACCCGCAAGCAGATCTCCGTCCTCGGCACCATGACCGACGCCCAAGCGGCCAGGAAACTCGATCTCGCCCACTCCACCGTCCACAAAAAGCGAGTTTCTCTCGGCATCCCACCTTTCGGCCGACGATAATCCGGGGTTTCAGATCACTGACTAACCCCTTTCACCTCCAATGGAGCGCAGCAATTCTGATTTTTTCGTCAATCGTTTCGGCACTGTGTTCTGGATTGTTCTTGCGGGAATGCTGCTGCCGCTCCGGATGTTCGCTACTTTCGGACTTAGCGATGAAGGAAAAGTTTTTGTCGCTGGCTCCGGCGCGGGGCTTGTCTTCAAGGTGGACAAGGCGAACGGCAACATCGTTTCCATCCGATACAAAGGAGGCGCGGAATTGCATGATGGGAATAAGGGATCGCACATCGCCTCGGGTTTCGGCGACGCGACCGTGGCTGGCGCGGTCACGGGCGGCGATACCCGATACGAGCACGGAGTTCGGCGTCCCGGAGAGCCCCCTCACGACTGCCATAGAGCGGCGACCTTAATCCGTCCGTAACGACGAAATACCAGCGCCCCTTGTTTGGTCCGCTTGCAAGTTGGAGGACGCTGCGCTCTACCGTAGAAGGTGGGTGCGGCTTTGGCTTACTGACGGCGGAGGACGTTTTGCGGCTGGCTACTTCACCGCTCAAACGCCGCACCTCCGCGTCAACCTTAGCGATGCCCTTCGCGAGTTCGCGATCGGTGCTTTTCAGAGAACTCAATTCGCCGGCAAGGCTCGCCTTCGCCTGAACCGCAGCGGCAGCCTTGTCGGCAAGAGCCTGAAGGATCCTGTTTTTTTCCTCCTCCTTCGCCAGGTTTTCGGCCAATCGCTGGGAATCGGCGCGCGCTTCCTCAATTTCCAAGTCCATTTTCGATAGGGCCTTTTTCAAATCAGACTCCAGATTCTTACTGCTGATCTCCACCGTTGTGGCCTTGCCGTTGGCTTCATCGAGCAGTCGCTGGCTTTCCTTTGCTTGAAGCAGCTCGTAACCCGAGAAGGCAGCCAGAACTGCCGCGGCTACGCTCAGGCCAATGACCATCGCCTTGGGAGAGCGGGCTGCAACTTCAGGGGTCGGCGGGAGTTCGCTGGTATCCCCGGCCGGCCCAGAGAGGGGCTGATCAGGGAGAGTTTCTCCACCGATGAGCTCTGTTTCCGCTGAAAGAACTGGTTGGGGCTCCATGGGACCAGATTCCAGACCGCGGGACTCTTTATCGATATAGGGAGGGATTTCGTCAGACATGGCGTTTTAGAGGATTGAGAATCCGACTGCCTGCCAACCTTTACGGGTTTTGGCAGTCATATTCATGAGTCGCAATCGTAGGTCGGCGGGCCGCCTTGCCAAGATTTCTTTAGCTACACCGAAAGATTATATCGTTGACTTTTAACCCCCGAGCCTCAGGAGGAAGGCATACCTACCTTATTGGTTGGGAAAAATTTGCGGAATGTCTCGAAATGCCTCCCGCCCGCCATCCGAAACTTATAGGATCATGAAATGCACCCGCACATGCCTCTCTATCGCCTCCACTGGTTTGGCTCTGACCGGATTACAGTCCGAGGCGCATGCCGCCACGGTAGTTAGAACGCTTACCATGCAGGTCGTCGGAACCGGAGCTGGTGCCCCGACCGGTAACCTTGATGTGCTTTTCGATCCCATTGATGATGTCAGTCAGCTCGTCTCGATCAGCGCCGGATCGGTCGCGACTGACGAAGGAGGGTCTATGGTGATCAGTGCCATTCTGTCCAATGACTCCCTTGTCCAGTTGTTTGCCACGCCAACCACCGGCTTCTTCTCCACGAACAGCCTCGCTTCAATCACGGGAAACACCTTCACGTCATTCGCAAGTCCCGTTACGGTTAAGGGGTTGCGGTTTGCGACCGCAAAAAATCAAACCACAGCTCCCGTCGTCACGTTGCCAACCGGAACGACATTCTCGTTCACCGTGCCTGAAACGTCCACTGCCCTGCTGTCCATTTTCGGACTTGGGATGGTCGCGATGCGGCGAACGAGGAAATAGGCGGTGCGATTCCCCTCAGGGGGAAAAGCTTCTTTCAAATTCGGCATATTTCCCGCTTGGCTGGCGTTGGATGGATTGGGCGTATTCGACGCTTACTTCAAATCTGTTTTCCAGCGCGGCATCGACCTTCGACATGATGAAATTTTCCTCATCGGCGGTGAGGGGTTTGGCTACCACAAGTCTAAGACATATCTCGGTGGGGGAGGTCTGCACGACTTGGTGCTGGCGGATGGAGCGGACCTCCATCACCGCGTTGTGTCCGTAGTAGGGAGGGCGCATTTCCCCCGAAGGAAGCATCAGAAGGTCCCGAGCCCTGCCCGGGATATGGGCAATGACGGGAAGCTCCCGCCCGCATCGGCACGGTTCCGATCCTACCGTCGCTAGATCCCCGATCTCGTAGCGGAAGAGTGGCATGGCGAAATTGTGTAAAGGGGTAAGGATCACGCGCCCGGTCGTGCCCGCTTCGCAGGGGCGGCCATTGTCATCGAGGATTTCCACCACCATCCGCTCGGATTGGGCGTGCCAGTTTCCCTCCATGCACTGAGCGGCGATTCCGCCGCATTCGGCCGCAGAATAGGTGCTGCTCATTGCCGCCCCCAGCACCTCGCGGCAAAGCTCCCGCAGCCCCGGAGGACACGCCTCGCTTACGGTGATCACCTCCCTGACCTTCGGCATGACGAGTTCCTCGTCGCGCGCCACGCGGAGGATCTCGAGCAGCAGGGATGGGAAGGTGCAGATGTAGTCCGGTGAAATCTCTTGGATGGCCGCGATGAGATCGGCGGTGGATGCGCGGTAATCTAGCAACATACTAGGCCCTGTGGGCCACACGGTGGCGACGGGTGCGCCCCAGTCATCCATGCGCCTCAAGGAGATTCCTTCTCTGGAGGCCGGTCGCTGCTCATCGCGGATGATCGACAGGAACGTCCCCGAAAGATCGCGGTCTCTCCACGCATGGGCGCGCAATTGGAAAGCCTGCCAATACAGATGATCCAGCGTACTCCGCGAAATTCTTACCGGCCGCCCGGATGAGCCGGAGGTCACGATCTCGGAAATCTGTCCGTGCCCCTTCGGCAGATCTCGAATCACAAGATCCTCGCCCAGCTCCTGGACATCCGGGCGGGTCAGGATCGGCAGGCTGAGCCATCGCTCCGACCATTCGGCCGCCTCGATCAAATTTCCCTTTTCGATCAGCCGGGTGATTCCCGCCGCATTAAATCGACCCTTCCAGTAGGCGCTGTTTCGGAGAGCGTGCCGGATGAGTTCGATGAGCTGGGGGCGCCGTGCCTCCTCGATTTGCGCTTCGCTGAATTTTTCGGTTTGCTCAAGTTGGTGAAGAATGGAAAGCAAGGCAGCGGCAGGCGGCGAAGGGATGGCGGGCCAAACCGCGCCGGCAAACGAGCTGTAAGGTGTGATGGGTTGCATGAGATGAGATTCGGAATGATCAAACCACGGATGCTCCGCAATGCGAAACGGTTTTAAACGGAGAGTCATTAGATATACCCTATGTCCTCGGTCAGCTTGTTACCGATGTCTTCGTTTCATACCTGAGGTCGAGGTTGTGTTGGAACAGTGATGCTCACGGAGGCGGGCCGGCGCGGAACGCGTCAACCTTCGACTCGGCAAGAATCTGATTGTCAGCGAGGGCCTGGACTTCCAGCCGGTAGGGGCCGCCCTCCGGGAGGGTGAGCGGGGTGTCGAACCGGTGCCCTTGGTGGTCCAGCGGGACAGTGATCCATTGGTCAGGGAATTCGCCTTGCAGGGGTTGTCCAGTGAGGCGGTAGCGGACCGTCTCCACCAGTGCACTAACTGACCCGCGGAATGCTGTCACAGCTTGGCCGGGAGCACTCAGGGGGACGGTCTGTTTGGTGGTGGGATTTTCCAGGGTGAGGATGCTGGTGAAAACACCCTCGCCGGAATCGTTAGGGATCAACCCTTTGGAAAAAGCGGGGGCGCGTGTCGGCAGGGACGGGCGCAACTCATCGATCATCAAACCCATTTTTTCGAAGGGCGGCGCGGTGAAGCCGGGGACCTTAGTGAAGACGGCGGCATCCGGGCGGATACGGAAATCGAGCGCGGCGGGATTCACAAATCCCATGTCGGCTGCGGAGAGTTCATGATTGTTTTCAATCCGGCAGCGGGCGAATTCCTCCGGCTTGCCACCGAAGTGGAGCACGCTCTCGCAGCCCACGGCCACGGTGCGTTCGATGACATTGCCGCGCGGCAGACCGGGGTTGTCGCCGGCGAGGGTTTTCAGAGTGGGAAAGCGGATACTCCATGGCGGCCGGGTAACCTTCATATCAGTTAGTTGTTTAAACAGTTTGGCTTCCGTGCCGTAACCGCGGGCGAGGCCCCGCTGGTCGATGTGCGCGCCTCTACCTGCAAAAATAACGAGATTGTTCACGGCCACGTTGTCATGACCGCCTCCGATGAAGGGGCCGCAGATGGTCCGGTAAAAGACGTTGCCTTCCCAGTGGTCGCCGCTGTCGCCATCGTCCGCATACAGACCAGTGGCGTGCGGTGCGTGGTGGACGAAGTTATAGCGTACGGTATTTCCGTAGCTGGACCAATCGTGACTGGTGTAAAAAGCGCCCATATCATTGGACTCCTTCACGATGTCGTAGATTTCGTTATACTCAAAAAGGTTGTCATTGCCGCCGTAGAGCACTCCGCCATGCGGGGTGTCGTGGATGCAGTTATGGCTAACGATGCAGCCGGTGGCGGGGGCTTTGGCGTAATAACCTACCATGATCCCGGGCGCATAGACCTTGGTGGTGCGGCCGATGCCGTGGATGTGATTGTTATGCGCACGGTGGCCCGCCGGAGTCAGGGTGCGCCGGTCGCCGCCGGACAGGATGATGCCTCCCGCTCCCAGTTCATAAAGATCGCAGGAGAGCACCTGATGTCTGGTGCCACCGGTGACGACGACGCCATTGCCGCCGGTCTGCCGCACGGTGCATCCGGCGAGGGTGACGTGGCTACCTCCGGTGATTGTCACGGCATCGCCGAGAGACCCTTCTATCGTTAGGCCGCGAAGCGTTAGAAATGACGCTTCCAGGAAGCGGATGGCTGGATCCTTTTGCCAAGCGAGGGAATATCCGATATCACTCGGGTCGGCGGGTGGTAGGAAGTAGAGGATTTGGGTGGAAAAATCGAGACACCACTCGCCGGGTTGGTCGAGTTCCTCCATCAGATGGGTGACGTGCCAAGGTTCATTGCCGGCCCCTTCCGGTCCGGCATATTTCGAGCCAAGTCCGCCACCGGCCGCTTCCGTGTGGGTGATAGATTTTTTGGCAGGATCGAGGGTTTTCACCCGGATGGTTTCGTGGGCCCATGCGACCCGCCAGTATCCCGCCGTCCAGAGCCGGCCCTCGCGGGCCGCATCTGCCCAGCGACTGATCCGGTTTTCCCGGTAGGTGAAGGTGCCGCCGCGTGGCACGGCGGGGCGTTGGAAGTCGCCCTTGTCCAGCACGCGGTCCATCGTGGTGTCCCCGGAATTCGGCCAGCGGGCGGGGGTTAGGCGGGTGCCATTAGAAAATAGGGCAGGGAGTCCGCCGCCGTCGGTGTATTTGTTAGCCGGGCTTTTGAAGGCGGGAATGCCCAAGGTTTTCAGGTCCACCTGACGCACGGCGGAGCGGGACTCCTGCGGCAGACGGACGAGCGCTTCCGGGCGGGCGACCGGGTGGCAATCCTCTGGCCTGATTTTTGCGGCGGCCATCAGGGTCAGGCGTTCCCCGGTTGCGACTTCATAACGCACCGGACTTTCCTCCGTGCCGGAATCCGCTGCCGTGAAATCTAGCGGCTGGGTCAGCGTTTCCACGCCGCCTGCGAGGATCACCACCACTCCGCCAGGTGGCAGGGGTCCGCTGCGTTTCAACTGCCGCACCGCTTCCATGCCGGCTGTTAGGCTGGGTGCAGTGAGGGTTTTTCCCGCAGGTGGAAAAGCCGGGGATGCCGCAGTGGTGGACTGGGCCGGCTGGCCGTAGGAAACGGACAACAGCGCCATCAGGAAGACGCAGGAGAGATGAAGAGGACGAGTCGGGACCATGGAAAGTAGGGGACGCATCATTGGGAAGTGGCTGGAGAATGACTAGGATTGCAAAAACGTCCATCTCTCGAAGGAGGCTCCCCCGAAGCGGAGGCCTCGAAGCTCAGCCAAACCGAAAAAAGACCCGTTCCTCTGTCATGATCGAAGGGCATCCAATGGCGATTGTGCCTGTCGCGATTGTGCCTTGACCCTGCGATCAATCATCTTCAGTTCTCCGGATTTCAGCGCAGGTGCGAAGGTCATGGGCGCCCCTTCATCATGGCGAGGTTGGCTTCGGCGAAGGCCTTGCCCATGAGCGCGAACGTTTTAGCACAACCCATGTAGTGGTAGCCGGCGTTAGAAGCCCCACGTTTCCACATGATGGCTTCCTTCTCACCGATCAGCTCGGCCTCGAATTTCTTGAGGGATTCCTTCTGCTGGGCCTCGTCCATCGTGCCGTCTTTGTTCGCGCTGTTCTTGTCCTTCATCTTGAGCAGGTAGCCCATCTGTTTTACCTTGGCGTTTTTCTGGTCGATCGCCGCGAGTTCGTCCGCCCAAAATGGCGCGGTTTGCACGGCGGTAACATTGCCTTTGAATTCCGGCATCGACGCGGGCGCCGCCATCGCTTCGCGGAAGGCGATCGTGCCCTCCTTCGCATTCACGCCGTCCACGCCGAGCACTCCAATGACGAAGGGCATCTTGGGTGCGCTTAGATCCTTGCGCACATCGCGGATGAGATCGGCCAGCCACTCGCTGTATTTCGAGTAATCCCTCGTCTTGCCATCCGGTCCGTTAGGATAGGTGCCGCCGTCCACGAGGTCGTTGAATCCTTGGAACCAGACGAAGCCCGCGATTTCAAAACCATCGGCAGGAACGTAGGCAGGGCAGACGCGCTTGGGATCAGCGAGCACGCTTTTCACGTGGTCGATAATGAAGTGATAGAAACGGCCAGATTCCTTCACCTTCTTGGCTTTCTCCGCCTCGATGTCCTTGCCCTGTTTTTTCATCTGCTCGATCTGCGCTGCGCTAAACTCGTAGGGCCCGGCGCTGGGCGGGCGGAATTCGGTGTTCAGGCTTCTGCCGCCCCACGCCGTCTTGATGAGGAGGACCGGCTCCTTGAGCGCAGCATCCATGGCCAGGCCGAAGGTGAACTCGGGGCCGATCTTGCCACCGTCCTGTGTGGGTTTGTCACCCCTCGCGCCGTATCCTGCGGTAAGCTTGCCGGTGCCCTCGCCGTTCGCGTTGCCTTCGTAATGGCCAGTCAGGTAGTAGATCCACACGTGGTCCGCAACGGCGGGCTTGCCGTCGGACCCGCGCATCTGCTTGAGCAGCGGTGCAGTGGCGGGATCGTCGCCGATATAGTCAAAGGTCTCGACGCGCGCGTGGCCTTCCATGTTCGACTGGCCGGCGAGGATGAAGACTTTGAGCGGTTTCGCTTCCACGCCGAGGGTGGCGAGAAGCATGGATGTTAGGATGACGGTGGTGGTTTTCATAGAGGATTGTTAGAATGAGTGTATTCGGTGGGGCACGGGTTGCTTGGTAATTTTCTTCATGGCTCATTTTCGGACGGCATGCGGATCAATATTCCGGTTTTCCGTGAGCTCCTTGGATTCTGAGAGTGGGCTTGTCCGTTCCGAGGACAAGCACCATGGCAGCGGTCGGGTGGATGCGGGGGGACATGTAGTAGGCCTTTTCGTGGAGGTTGCGCCCGGGTTGGATCACGAAGGCGCCGTCGTGGGTGCGCGCCATGTTGATGAAGGCCTTGTTGTAT
>JBBQDJ010000048.1:0-13052 GCA_038319595.1 Verrucomicrobiales bacterium | reverse complement strand
CGGTCGAACTCGCCATCGCGGCGAGGCAGCAGTTCATCCAAGAGCGAGAAACTGCTAGAGCCGGGCCATTCATCGCGGCCGGCATGGGACCCTACGGCGCATTTCTAGCAGACGGCTCGGAATACACCGGAGCGTATCGCGTGGATGACGACGCGCTGCGGGAATTCCACCAGCCTCGCCTCGATGTCCTTGCCTCCAGCCGCGCCGACCTGCTGATTTTCGAAACCATGCCGAACCGCAGGGAGATCGAAGTGGTGGCAGGCTTGCTCGCCGGTATCCCTCTCCCCGTTTGGGTCTCGTTCAGTTGCCGCGATGGTACCCGGCTGCGTGATGGCGAGCCGCTGGCCGAGGTGGTGCCGCTCCTTGCCTCCATCCCGGAAGTCATCGCTCTCGGTGTCAACTGCAGCGCACCGGAACATGTCTCGGACGTGATCGCCCTGCTAAGAGAGCTGGCCCCCGGAAAGAAAATCGTGGTCTATCCGAATTCCGGAGAAATCTATCAGCCAAGCACCCAAAGCTGGCTCGGGAGCTCGGACCCACGGGATTTCCGCAGCATGGCTGCGACGTGGTTGCGTGATGGGGCAGACATCATCGGCGGTTGCTGCCAGATCGGACCGGCGCACATCCGGCAACTGCGGGAGCTCGTCGACGAGGAAGTTGCCGGAAGTCCGCCGCGACACTGAAAGATGATCACTCCGGCTCCTAGTAAACGGAGACCATTCCATGGTTCCAGCATGACAAACTCTTGGCTCAAACCAACTTCACCCATGATTTCACCAAAATTCGCGATTCAAGGAGCAATCCTGTTGGCGGGAAGTTTCCTGCTTGGACCTTTGACCCATGCCGCACCTGAATCCGCAGTATCAGACCTATACATCCTCTCGGTCGGGGCGGAACCCTGGCTAGCAGAAAAGGGCGAGCGCGATCTCTACGGCTACGACGCCCAGTTCGTCGGCCAAGCGCTGGTCGCCGCTGCGCAGCTCCACCAATCGATCCACAGCCGCGTGCTCACCGGTCAGAAGGCCAACCCAGTGCAGGTGCTTGAGGGCATCCAGTGGATGACCGACCACATGAAGCAGACTGACCTCGGCATTGTCTTTTTCTCGACTCACGGGACCTTCGACAAGAAGAAGGGATTTTATAACGATCTCTATTCCAGCGACGGCAAGGAGACGAGCGGCAAGCTTTACGGCAAGCAGTTCAATGCGGCGCTTGCCAAAATCCGCGGTCGGATGCTCGTGTGGGTGGACGCCTGCGAGGCCGGAGGGTTGATCGAATCGCCGACCGAAACCCCGCCTAACACTTCGTATTTCCTGGCCTCCACCCGGGACGAGAGTTCCTACGGGCAGGAGGACAGTATGGATAGACCGCACGGTCATTTCGTCGCGGCCCTCTGCGATGGGTTGAAAGGTTATGCCGACGGTAACCGGGACGGGACGGTGACGGTTAGGGAATTGGCCGCCTACCTGCCCGCGCATACGAAAAGGCTCGAAAAACTCCAAACCTGCGTCTTTCGGATCCGCGACGAGCACCAGGGCATCGCCCTCTCGCGGGTCGATACGCAAGCCATGAAGCCGCACTACTCCGAGCCGGGGAAGCCGCGGAATCCGTTCGGCCTCCACGATGTCGCCAAAGGAAATGCGGCGGGAGCCTTGAAATTCGCCGCCTCCCTCAAGCTCCCGGGAAATGATCAGGATCCGAACGCCCAGGCATGGAACGGCGACGGACCCGCAACGAAGTTCACCGGCCTCGACGGCGACTGGCAGTGCCGCTGGAACGATGCCGGTGAGCCCGGCCAGTGGACCAAGGGCAAGGCGACGATCAGGACAGTAGACGGGAAGATCTACATCCGCACCTTAGATGCCACGGCTGAATACCTGATGGAACTCGACCGCCTGCCCGGAGACCTGCTTGTCGGCGGCTACGTAAACCAAGAGGTTTCCTCAGACGCCTCGAACGTCGCCGGACGCGTCGTCAACGAGCGACGGATCGATGCGGCCTATGGTGACGGTCGCTGGGATTTCCGACGGTGACCCACCTTATTTTCCCGCTTCCAGCTCAGAACTAACAGGTTCATCGAGTCCCGCTGCAAAAAGCAAACCCCTCGCACTCCAGTCGTTTTGTATCTTGACTCCGGCCACTTTTCCCGGAGCATCATCGCAAGTATATGAAAACAGCAATTATCTCCATCGCGGCCATCTTGATTGGAAGCACATTTCTCCAAGCAGGTTTCAGCGAGCGGAAACTTCAATCCGCCATGGCTTCGGCCACCAAGTCGGGAAAACTCATCGCCTTTGTGTTCTATCAAGACTACGCGCTGCCCAACTGCCCCAAATGCATCGCCACGACCAACGCCAATAACAAGGCGATCAAGGATGCCATCCCTCGTCCGGATGTCGTCGTCATCGAAATCGATCCGGGTGACAAGGATCTCGACAAGCTCCCTTCCGTCGTAGGTGGAAAGGGTTCCGCCCCGCGCATCGTGGTTACCGATGCCCAAGCCACCAAAGTCATCGCCACGACCAAAGGTTCCCCTGATCGCGAGGCGGCCAAGGAAATCAAGAACCTCGTCAAGAAGGCCCTGCCCGCAGCTTGATTAAGCGACTTGCCTGTGGTGACCTGGATCGGCCGCATCGAAGCTACTCCGCAGCCAGCCATCCTAGACCGATGAGGAACTTGTCCATCTCCTCGTGCGTCAGCTTGTCATGCTCGCTGCCGTTACGGCCATCGTTGAAAAAGCGATGCAAGTCTAAGAGGATTTCTGCGTAGTTACGCGATGAGATTTCTCGAAAAAAGACTGCTGCTTACTTCACTCCTGCTCGCTATTTCTTCAGTCGCTCTCTCCCCTAATAGCATTCTTGGAGCAGAGGCTCCCAAAGCGAAAGCCGCCCATCCAAAAGCGCCGAAAGCCGCACCGCAGAAGCGTGTGGATCCTGTGCTACCCACACCAACAGCCGCCGACGTTCCATACGGCAAGCACCCAAAGCAGGTACTTCACTTTTGGAAAGCGGAGTCAGACAAACCCACTCCGCTGCTTTTCTACATCCACGGCGGCGGCTGGCAGAATGGCAATCGCACCAGCGTCGCAAGTATGCTGCCGGTGATGCTGAAGGCAGGAATCTCCGTGGTGTCCATCGAGTATCGCTTCATCGCCGAAGCGACGGTGGATGGCGTGGTGCCACCGGTCAAAGGGCCACTGGGCGACGCGGCCCGTGCGCTGCAATTGGTGCGCAGTAAATCAAAGGAGTGGAATATCGACAAACTTCGCATCGGAGCGAGCGGCGGCAGCGCGGGCGCGTGTTCCTCGTTGTGGCTCGCATTTCACGACGATATGGCCGACCCGAAGAGCAGCGATCCGATCGCACGGGAATCCACGCGACTGTTCTGCGCCGCCGTGGACAGCGCGCAAACGACGCTGGACCCAAAGCAGATGAAGGAATGGACGCCGAACAGCAAATACGGTGGACATGCGTTTGGATTCAAGAGTTTCCAAGAATTCCTAACAAAGCGCGACACCATCCTGCCGTGGATCGCGGAGTATTCCCCCTATGCGCTTGTAACGAAGGATGATCCGGCGATTTATCTCACCTTCCGCACGCCGCCCGCACTCGGGCAGGATCAGAAGGATCCCACGCACACTGCCAACTTCGGCGTGAAATTGCAGGAGCACTGCAAGGAAATCGGCGTCGAGTGCGAACTTTTCTATCCCGACGCCAAGGACGTGAAACACCCGACGGCCCAAGATTATCTGATCGACAGGCTGCAAGGCTCGCCCGCGGAAAAGTAGCAGGAAGTGCCGCGCGGACCGCAACAGGGGCCGATTTAAACAAGCCATTCGTTAGAGCATTTTCTCGCAGATCATTGCAGCTTGGCCGGAAGCAGTGCCGCGAAAACGACGATGCACCTAACAAAAATTAAAACAATGAAAATCCTGCTCCTGACAGCGCTGTGCGCGCTCGGTCCTGTAGCCGCCGCAGTCGCGGACGAACGACCTAACATCATCATGCTCTTCATCGACGACATGGGCTGGGGAGATTTTTCCTGCTTCGGCAATCAGGACGCGAAAACGCCGAATGTGGATCGCCTCGCCGCCGAAGGCATTCGCTTCTCACAGTTCTATGTGAATTCGCCCATTTGCTCGCCATCGCGATGTGCGCTGACCACCGGACAGTATCCTCAGCGCTGGAGAATTACCTCGTTTCTCAACAATCGCGCCGACAACGAACGGCGTGGTGTGGATCAGTGGCTCGACCCGAAAGCGCCCACCCTCGCCCGCCTCCTCCAGCAAAGCGGCTACGCCACTGGTCATTTCGGCAAGTGGCATCTCGGCGGCCAGCGCGATGTGGACGATGCTCCGGCGATCGCGGGCTACGGTTTCGACGAAACGCTCACCACCTTTGAAGGCATGGGGCCGAAGCTCCTCCCGCTCACCCTCAAGCCCGGTGACAAGCAGCCTGGCAAAATCTGGGCCGATGCCGAACGCTTGGGAAAACCCGTCACCTGGATGCTGCGCTCGCAAATCACCAGCGGGTTCATTGATGCTGCGCTTCCCTTCATCGACAAAGCCGCGAAAACGAACAAGCCCTTCTATATTAACCTCTGGCCCGATGACGTTCACAGCCCGTATTGGCCGCCCGTGGCGAAATGGCGCGATGGAAAACGCGGCCTTTACCTCTCAGTGCTGGAGGAAATGGACCGACAGTTTGGCAAACTTTTCGACCACATCCGCGACGATCCCAAGCTCCGCGACCACACGCTCATCCTCGTTTGCTCCGACAACGGTCCCGAGCCCGGCGCAGGTTCTGCAGGTCCATTCCGCGGCGCGAAGACACAGCTCTACGAGGGTGGAATCCGTTCCCCGCTCATCATCTGGGGGCCGGGTCTCATCCCGCCGGAGAAGGCAGGCCATCACAATGAAACCTCCGTCTTCGCCGCGTTCGATCTCGTGCCTTCGCTGCTCACGCTCGCAACAGTAAAGCCGAGCCAACCGGTCGTTTTCGACGGCGAAGACATTTCATCCACTCTGCTCGGCAAGGGCAACGCCTCGCGCACCGCACCGATTTGCTGGCGGCGTCCGCCAGATCGAAAATCATGGCCCGAGCATCACATTCCCAATCAGCCTGACCTCGCCCTCCGCGAAGGCGACTGGAAATTTCTCTGCGAATACGATGGCACGAAACCGGAACTCTACGACCTCGCAAAAGACCGAAGCGAAACCACTAACCTCGCCGCGCAACATCCCGCCATCGTCCTTCGCCTCACCACCACGCTCCTCGCATGGCACCATTCCATGCCGCCGGACAAGGGGCCCACACTCGGAAGCGAAACCCCGTCGATTAGCAAACCGCGGAAGGCTAATCCCTAACAGAGATTCAAAAGGGTAAGTTTTCCAGATGACTATTTCGATTCACGGTGACGAAATCTTCGTGTAGCGACTCAGTAATCATTCTCCACAGGCGGACTGAAGATCCGCACTCCAATTTTTAGACAAGGTCTGAAACATCTCATTCGCCCTTCTTTTCGTGCCGTCGGCATCCGGCTGCTTGCGCTCGATAATGAGAAATTATTGTTAGAATAATCTTTGATTGCGTCAACGAGATCCGGCATCATTTTCCAGACATCCGGATCACGAGATTGTCGAACATCCCGTCGCCACCTCGATTCCCGCTGCGGTCGAGGCTGATCGAGTCCAGCTTGCCGATCACCTCGGGAGCGACCTTGGTCGTCTTGATGAAGCGGTCCGCAGCTCCCGGCGCAGACACCGCCACATTGAGCTCCACCTCTCCATGGGCGAGCCGCTTCACGCCAATGCTCATCAGTTGGAGTTTATCTGCTAGAGGAACGAAACCCATCGTCACGTTTTGCGTGATGGGTTGGTGGGTATCGATTCGCTCAAAACGGAAGCCACCGCCCTGATAGCCGGGATGAAATAAAGCCCGGACATTTCCCACGGAGACTCCCACATGATAGAGACCCGCACCTCCCGATCCTCCACCAAGCATCACCTCGAGTTGGAACTCATCGGGAAAATCCGCCTTGCCGGTGATTTTTTGGGCGTCGAAAACCAGTCGTTGGTCACCTTCAACCGCGAATTTACCGTTCATCAGCAAAACTCCGCCGGTCACCTTCGCCTCGTAGCCCTTGCCTGCCTTGAATGTAAAATCCCGATATCCATCCTCCAAGGAGTTGGATTCATCGTGAAACAATTCTCCGAAGATCAATCCACCCGGCTTCGGGGATGAAGGATTCTTCCGTTCCGCCAGCAAACTTGCCGCCGCATAATGCAACAACTCGCTCTTCGTCCACTCACGCCCTAGACCCAGTTCTTTGCTGATGCTGGCGAGGCGAAACCGGATTTCTGGATCACCCGACACAGGCATGCGGTCGATCCACGGCAATGCCGCTTTTCCCATCCGCTTCAGATCCTTGGCAGCCTGCTCCCGAGTCACGAAATCCTCAGCCCCAAGTTGCGGGACCCTTTCCAAAAACAGCTTCTCGGTCGGATTTCCTGCATTCAGTAAGCCGCTCAACGACAGATCATCAGCCGGGATTCCCTCTTCCTGCAGCAGTTGCAGTCGCCAGTCTTCAGGCACCGCCATCGCAATCCATGGTGCGATCAACAGTGTAGAACTAAGCAAGAGTCTCGGCCAGATCATGCACTCAAGATGAACAGGTTTCCCGGCGCCTGAAACTCAGAATTTCTCATTTCAGCGAATCGCTGAAATGCCGCGAGCGAAACGTGCCGTCAGCCCGGCTGTGCTCCGATTTATTTTCCACTCTCCGCTTCTTTGACAACGCCACGCTTGATACTTCGTCCGTCAACCGCCAGAAGTCCGCACGATGAATTTCGATTTCGATACCCTGATCCCCCGCCGTAGAACCGGTTGCATTAAGTATGACCGCCGCCCCGAGCTCGATCCTTTCTGGGTCGCGGACATGGACTTCGCTTCCGCTCCGGTGATCTTGGAAGCCCTACACCGGCGCGTGGACCACGGCATCTTCGGCTACGCCCAGCCGCATGACGGATTAATTGAGTCCGTCACCGACTATTTGCGCGACCGCCGCGGCGCGACCGTGCCACTGGACCACATCGTCCACCTCGGCGGCCTTGTCCCCGCGCTTTCGCTTTCCGCCCGCGCTTTTTGCAAATCCGGCGAGGCCGTCATGACCTGCACGCCCGTCTATCCGCCGTTTATCGGCGTCCATCATGATGCCCGCGTCGATCTCATCACCGTCGATCACGTTCTAACCGACGGACAATGGTCTTTCGATTGGGAGGCCATGGAAGACGCGGTCACGCCGGAGACGAAAATCTTCCTGCTCTGCAATCCGCAAAACCCGTTAGGCCGCGTCTTCTCCGCCGCCGAAGTCACCCGGCTCGCGGAATTCTGCGAGATCCACGACCTCGTCCTCGTCTCGGATGAAATCCACTGCGACCTCATCTTCGACGAAACGGCCACCCCGCATTTCTCCGCGATCAATCTCCCGGAAAACCTCGCCAAGCGCACCATCACCCTGCTCTCGCCCAGCAAGACCTGGAACATCGCCGGCCTCGGATACGCCATCGCCGTCATTCCTGACGACAGCATCCGCCGCCGGTTTGCCGGAGCCCGTGGTCATACTCTTAGCGAGATCAACGCACTCTCGTATTACGCGGCAGAAGCCGCCTACCAGCAGGGTGAACCCTGGCGTCACGAACTGATGGCCTATCTCAAGACGAACCGCGATACCCTCGTCGATTTCATCCACACTCGCTGCCCAGGCCTAGCGGTGGTTCCTGGTGAGGCCACCTATCTCGCCTGGATCGACGCCCGCGGCATGGGAGTGGAAAATCCCGCACAGGAATTCGAAAAGAAGGCCGGCCTTTTTCTATCAGACGGTGCTTATTTCGGCTGGCCGGGCTGGATCCGTTTCAACTTTGGTTGCCCGCGCGCCCGCATGCTTGAAGGCCTCGAAAAAATCGCCGCCGCGCTTTAGACCATTTGCCATTCAGCTGGCATGTTCTAAATTTCAACTTCACTTCAGGATGACGAAACCTCTATCACCCCACAGACTGTTGAACCGACTGCCACCGCTCGCCGTCAGTGCCCTCATTGTTTTCCAGTCCTGCACGGCGCTTCCCATGTCGGCACCAGTCCCGACTGCCCGACGTCCGGCAGCGGTGGCACAGCCGACCATCCGCCGGCCGCAGGCGGCACGTCCAGATCCACGCTATCGCCCACCCATCAACTTCAAAGAGCTCCAGTCCGTCGCCGGAGAGGTGGCCAAGGCCTCCGGTCGCAAGATCCGCTGGCGGCTTGAACTCGGAGCCGATCCGGGTCCCTTGGCGAGGATCAGCGGCGGCATGGACGATTGCATCATCCGCCTCCACCCCGTCGCCGCCCGTCAGGTTCCGCCCAATACCTGGGCATTCATCATTGGCCACGAGTTCGCCCACCGGGTCGAAAATCTGGGAGAACACGGCGACACTAACCCCGCGAACGAGTTGAAGGCCGACATTGCTGGGGCCCGCTATGCCATGGCAGCCGGTTACCGGCTTGAAGCCTTCTTGGGCTGGGTTCTAGCAGAACCCAATCAAACCTCGAACTCCCATGGTTCGCTGCATGGACGGGTGTGGGCCATCGCCACCCACTTCGGCATCCCGGAAAATGTCCTTCAAGCGCAGGCCAAACGCTATGCGAACGATCGGGCGGCGCATTAGCCATCCGCCCATCGTGCGCCTTGCCAGCGTTCGGAAGAACCGCAGGATGCGCGGAAGTAATCCACCATCGGTCCGGCCCAGGGATTTCCCATCCGTCCCCGCCTGCATTCCCGTCCCCATCACTGTTCCCATGATCCATCTCACTCGCCTTCTCCTCGCCTCACTGGCCGTCACGTCAGCCGCCCTTGGCTGCGAACCGCACGCCAGCATGGGCGAAATGGTATTTACCGGAACTAACGGAGCAAAACGTCGCCGTCCGCAAATTCTATTTCGACAGCACCCGCGGCGACGACACCCGCAGCGGTGACACTCCAGAGACCGCGTGGAAATCCCTCACGCGCCTAAACCCCTTCAAACCACTCCCCGGCGATCATCTCTTTCTCAGGCGCGGCTGTCGGTTCGACGAGGCGCTGGAACTCGATCAAGTCGTCGGCACGGCGGATGCGTTCATCCGGGTGCTCGCCTTCGGCCTTGAGTCCGAAGCAAAACCGCCGATCGATGGCAAGGGCTATCCTGCCGCGATCTATCTGGCTAACAGCCCGTATCTCTAGATCGAGGATCTTGAGATCGTCAACGACAACAGCAAGCCCATTCCACCCACCAAAAACATTCCGGCCAAGCCGGACAAGGACCATCAAAAGGCGAAAAAGATCTTCTCTTATGGCGTCTTGATCACCGCCAGCGCCCAAGGCGTTTCCCGCGACATTCATCTCAAGCGCTTGAACATCCACGCCATCTTTCCCACCACGGCCTCAGCGTCCGAATGCAGGACCAATCTCACTTATTACGGTTACGGCATCACCCTCGAAAACGACAAGGAAAGCGCAGGAAGCGTCAACCGGATCGCAGTGACTGATTGCCAAATCGAAAACACCGGCCACTTCGGAATCCTGACGAGCGCCCCGGGAGACCACCGTGTTAAAAACGGGGTCATCTGGAACAATCACACCAATCCCGGCGGCAAGCTCCCGGCCGATTATCTCCCGCGAAACCGAGCCATCATCAAGGATCAAGGAATCGTGCTTGAAAAACTCCCCGGCGACGAGATCGCTCTCCAAGGAGGCCTCTAGGTCGATGGCGATTTTTTCGGCAATCCGATCGTCGGCAAGCCGGATATCGGGGCGATTGAAACCAACTGAATTCCCATCGCCCACTGACTGCGTTTTTCAACCCCACGCGAATCACCCGGCGTATCGCAAGCGCCGGTTAGGCGATCGCAACAGAGGCCGGGTGTTGAGTTAGAAACGGCTGATTACTTGCTTGAATTGTGTGGCACGGTAACTTTCACGGTTTCAAGAGCGGACTTGTTTCCCGCCTCATCGGTCGCCCGAATGGTGATCGTGTAGACACGGCCTCCCTTGTCATTCCCAGCCCTTTCGGCACGGAGCAGGACGGTATGTTCGTCGATGATTTTAAAGTCCGAATCGGTGTTGCCATCGCCCTTGCCGTTTTCCGGCTGGCTGCTCTTCACCGAGATGACTTCCCAAGTGGTGTCTCCACAGGCATCCTTCACATTTGCACTCACGCGCACGGTGACCATCTTGTGGTTGGGCGGCCAAAGGGTCTCAGGACTTGCCGAGACGGAAATGATCTCTGGTGCGATCGTGTCCTCCACCGTGATAAAGGAGTCAAAGATCGTTTCGTTGCCTTCACTATCAGTCGCAGTCAGTGTTAGGATATTCGCGCCCATGGGAAGCTTGGCCCTGTAAGTGACCTGCACGTTGGATGGAGTTCCAGTGGCCGGGATGGAATCCGTCTCCACGTTCACCCCGTTGACGGACCAGACGGCGGTTACAGCGTCACCATCATAATCGGAAACCGCAGCGGAGTAGGTGATGGGCACTCCACATTCGACGGTCGCGTTGTCAGGTCCGATGATTTCAGGAGCCGAGTTGGCCAAGACCAACTGGCCGCGGATCTCTCCACCGGGATTCGCGCTGGTGTGGAGATTCACATAGTTCAAGCCATCCAGCAGGTCGGCGGCTTGGGTCGGCGAGAACAGGATGGATCCATAGACGAGACCGCCATTGAGAGGATTCACCGAAGGGAAATGACCGGAAGCGAGGTCGAACAATACGGAGGCCTCGGCGCCTGCCGCAGCCGGGCCGTGGAGGTGCAGCCCCGTGGCCGAACCAGTTAGATTAGTAAATCCGGCCGCCGTGCCGTAGCCCATTACAAAGGTGAGCGTGGAGGTATCCGTATCAAAGGTGACACCACCTGAGATCTCGCCTCCGGATCCGGTAGCGACCACCGCCGGGACTTCATTGGCGGGACTCAGGCCCACGGCATTACCGCTACCGGAGGGAGAAAGGTCGAATTGAAGGATCTTCGCTTCGGCAAAGGTGAAGGTGGCGAGAAATGCCAGCATGGAGCGGCCAAGCATTTTCGCTCCATTGGCACGGAGCGATGGTTGGGTTTGGGAAAAGCGATTGAATGCCGCCAGCGAATGGAGTCGTTTGGATTTCATGGTGTTGTTGATGTAGGTTGGGGCCGGAATTCCGGTTCTTCACCAATAGCAATTCTCATGTCAACTCACCGACGGCAGCGGACCACCACACGAATTTCACTTCCCGACACCGCACACAACGACAGTTTGGCGGCGGCTCATGCCGCTCCAACCAAGCAATCGCAATGTTTTATCGCCGTATCCCGGAAGAAAACCGCTCACCATCTAACCACGTCAGTCACAAACCATCGGTCCGCCACCCGCACGGATTCACGATTGCACATCGCCCGAGAACGGCGGCTATTCGTGCAGGTTGCTTCACAAGAATGGATGCTCGTAGCAACAATTACGAAGTCGCGGCGCGGTCCCTAGGGAAAAGCCACCGCAACCAATCCGCAGGAAGAGGGTTTCCTCAAATCATGAAAACCATGGCACTCCTCCTCACCGCAACAGTCTCCAGCTTCCTGACTCTCCACGCCGCTGACTTACCGAAACCCGCTCTCACTCTAACGGTGAAGCAGCAAACCGTGGACACCGAACATGACATGCGCGGCAGGCAAGGCAGCACCCGCCAGAAGACCATCGCTCTGCGGGTGGAGATCACAAACACCGGTTCCACGACCGTGGCGGAGTCCAGCCTCACGGGTGACGCCTTGGTCTCGCGGGCGGGGGATTTCAAAGAGAACATCGTCAAGGAATCCCTCGGCGAACTTAAGGTTCCCGCCATGAAGCCGAACGAGAAACTCACGCTCCAACTCGGCAAAATCCAGCTCAGCGAGGTCGATTGGAACAAGCGCAAGTTCGAGGAAAAACTCCAGGAATGGCAGGTGACCTGCAGTCAGGGAACCACCGAGATCGGCAAGGCTGTTAGCAGTGACCGCTACGCGACGGTGCTGAAGGACGTGGCACCCGCAGCAACGAAACCAAAGGGCCCAAATCCGGGTGCGAAAAGGTTCATGCGGCCCTGAGAGGAGCGGCTCTTGGTCTCCGCACGGGATTCTATTAGAAATGCTCTTTCCGAAGGTTTGCTACGGTCGCGTAAAATTCAAATGGGCGGGTTGACTCTTTCGGACTGCTCCGACATGTCGGAGCTTTCACACTGGCCGACATGTCGGCCAGTGGAAAAGCGGAGACATGTCTCCGCAGTCCGACAGCGCCCCCTAACTTATCCGCCAATTTAAATTTTACGCGACAGTCGTCTTGTGTGAAATTCAAATCAGTGGACGTGGTTGCCGCAGCGCTATTGTTCGAAGGCGGCGGGCTTGCGGCCCCGCAGGTAATCGGCGGCGGTCATGCGGCGGCCACCGTCCGGCTGGACGGATGAGAGGCGGAGCGCCCCGCTGCCGCAGCCGACGGTGAGGTGGCCGTCCGCGGTAGAAATCCGCCCGGGTGTTAGATCATCATCGATCACAGTGACCGGCGGGAAAATTTTCAGGCGCTTTTCCTTACCGGCCTCGATGGCGACGGTGTAGGTGCCGGGCCAGGGATCGTAGGCGCGGATGCGGCGTTCGAGGGCGGCGGCGTCGCGGGTCCAGTCGAGTTTGCCGTGTTCGCGTTCGAGTTTGGAAATATAACTGGAGGCAGCCTCGTTTTGCGGAACGCGGGGGGCGCTGCCAGCAGTGAGTTTCTCCAATGCCTCGGCAAGGACGGCGGGCGCCAGATCCGCGAGGCGGTCGTGGAGGGAGCCGCCGGTTTCGTTATAGGCGATGGGGATGGATTTCGCAACGATCATGTCGCCGGCATCGAGCGCACGGACGACGTGCATGGCGGTGATGCCGGTCTTGGCGTCGCCGGCGTCGATGGCGGCCTGGATGCAGGCGGCACCCCGGTATTTCGGCAGGAGCGAGGCGTGGAGATTGATGATGGCTTGGCTTGCGAGATTGAGGATATTGTTCCGAAGAATCT
>JBBQDJ010000047.1:0-13124 GCA_038319595.1 Verrucomicrobiales bacterium | reverse complement strand
CCCTCGCCCTTCTCGGCGGTGACGGGCTCAAGGTAGTGGTTGTCCTTGAAGTTAGGGTCGACGTTTTTCTCCCAGTCGAGTTGGTCGATGATGAAGTCGATGTCCTGGTGTTTGTCGGCAGGCATGTCCTTCACGAGGAGGGACCAGGGCACTTCGCGGCCTTCGACGAGATTTTGATACATGCCGAAGACGTCGGATCCCCACTGCGGTTCGTAGGTGCAGAGCGAGCCGGGTGCGTGCAGGATGCAGGGATCGATGAGCCAACCGGTGCCGACCTTGAGGCGATAGGCTTTTGATAGATCGAGGATGCCGTTTTCGCCCTTGTTCCAGTTAGCGATGCATTTGCGGACTTGGTCGCGGGTGGTGCCGGGCTCGAAGCCCATGAAGGTGTAAGGGAAATTGTTGCCGACGTTGTTGTGCTGCGGTGGGAAGTAATAACTCTCCGGTTTCCCTTCCTGCCCGACCAGCGCGGCCTGCTCGGCACTCTGGTGCATGTGGTGAGGGATGGGGCCCATGTTATCGAAGAACTTCGAGTAAACCGGCCATTTGCCATATTTGTCCCACAGGGTGCTGCCGATGATGGCGGCACCGGCCTCGGCGATGGCTTCGCGCAGGGTGAAGCGTTCATTGCCAACGATGACATAGGACAGGCCCTCGTCATCGGCGCGGCCTTCGTTGGCGGTGACCGTGGTGGATCCGAACCAGCGTTCGTCGATGCCGCCACGGTTGAGGCCGTAAGCGTAGGTATCGTCGGGATGCAGCTTGATGCGCAGACCGGGTTGCAGGAAGGAGCGGGGCACCCAGGTGGGTGACAGGCGAAGGAGTCCGCCAGTATCTTCCAAATGGCCGTCGATGAGGGATTTGAGATTGGAAGATCGGGTGGTGAGGTCAGCGGTCGTCAGGGGATTGCTCATAGATTTTTTGGAAAGCGGAATACGTTGGGATTGATCGGTAGTTGCAGCGAATCTGGCTTTAAAGAACGAAATTCCAATCGACCGGAGCAAGCACCGAAATATCGGATTCATCGGTTAATTCAACTGTGCCATCGCCCTTCGGCAGGATACTGACCACGGCACCGAAGTTCTCAGGTACGGCGGCGACCGCATGGAGGTGGCGGAGCAACACGGGTAGATCCGGCGTAAACCTCCGCGTGGTGGGAATGCCGTGCTCGGCGAGGAGATCAAGCCGCGACTTGTCAACGCCATCGCAGAAATGCGAGCAAACGTCTTCGATGCCCAAGCGGCCGAGGTGGCGGGCATTCCACGGCGGAGCGGTGCGTCCGCCGTTTGACATCCAAAACAAGCTGCACGGAAAATCCGCCGGATTTTTCAGGGCAAACCACACATAGCCATCCATCACCACCGCCGACCAGGCGAAGGGTTGTTCCGGAGTCGCCGGTGCATGGGCCATCATGACCAGGTCCTCGGAGCCGCGACGGGACGGAAATCGTGTGAGATCCGTCGTCCCCCCGGCGGCGAGTTTTACTTCCCGCAGATCCGAGAATTCGGTGCCCTCCATCAACGCTTGGGTTTCTCCATCCGCAGGATTCGCAAACGGCCCAGGAAATACCGATGCCCAATGAAACGGGCTGGTGGTGACGCGTCCTGCGCCTTCAGGCAGACCTGATAGATCGAGGATGGGATGGGTGCCATAACTGAAATTTCCATCCGCTCCCGAGATTTCGTGTTCGAAGTAAATAGCATGATGTCCCTCGCGCGTGGCGATGGTCTTCACCACGGTGGCACCGGTGTCCTGAGTGGCGATGGTCATTCGCAGCGAGCGGGGATCCGATTCGATCTGCCTCCAAACGTCATTCGCGGTCTCGCCATGCGGTGGGCCAGCGGTCTGGCCGCCGAAGGGGAAGCACAGGAAATCCCCACGCAGGACCGAAAGCAGAGGCGGCAGTTCCGGGTATTCACTTGGCTCCCACGGTGCAAGCGCGTAGGGCGAAACATCCCGACCTGCCAGATGGAAAACGACCGGAGCGAGCTGTCCGCCGCGCGCCGTGACGTGGAGATCCAGCTCGGCACTGGCGAGTTGGAAGGATGGTTCACCGTGGATCGTTCGCATGGCGGATTCAGTTTTTTAGGAAGCCACGAACCGCAAGGTTGTTCAAGCGGCGGGCGACGTCGCCAAGGCCATCGGCGGTGGTCTGCGTGTAGCTCCGGCCATCGCGGGTGTCGACGCCATGACCGGGATCGAGTTTTCTCAGTAAGTCTAACGCCGGATCGGTGTGGTCAAAGAGCTCCACGAAAACCTGCTTCAGCCCGCCAGCCTTCGCCGCCGCAGTGAGAAGCGCTCCGATCCAGCCGTCATCGGTGGAGAGGCAGCCCCGCGTCGTTTTGGCCGAGGCATGAAAAATCCCGAACTCGCCAGCCTCACAGATTTTCGTGATGAGCGCCACGTTTTCGGCGATGCTCAGCCCCGAGTCGCCGCAATGGGCGGCATCCACCAACAGTTTGAAGAATTTTTTCCCGAGCGCCTCGTTGGCGGCCTTCACGAAGGCCCAACCCCGGTCCACGTTGGTGAAGGTCTTAAACTCGCCGGGACGGAGGAACTCGATGTGCCAGTTTTCGATGCACGAGCCTTCGATGCCAGCCTCCTGATAGACCCGCAGGTGGACTTTGACATTCTGGGCGACTGCCGCTTCGAACGCCGCGCCATTGCGGGGCTGGTCCGAGCTCATCCACTCCTCGATGGAGGTTGAGGAAACGTGGCGGATGCCATGTTTGATCGACGCCTTGAGGCTGCTCACGAGTTGCGAGACCACGGCCTCCTCGTCCGCCGGATTCATCGGGTTGGCACCGCCGACCATGATGATGAAATAGATCTCCAGTCCCATCGCCTTCAAACCGGCCATCATCTCGGTGATATCACCCTCGTCCGCCGACGAAAAGAATGGGATCTGCACGATGCTCATTTTCACCGGCGAGACGTCGCACAGGAGCTTCATTTCCTTCAAAACCCGCAGCGAACCATCCGCATCACGGGGAAACCTGCCGTTCTCATCAGGTGCGATGCCACCGACAAATTTGAAATGCGTCGTGACGACGCCCAGCTGGACATTGGTTTTGAGCGTGATTTCAACGGACATGCCGCGAGTAAAATGTTGGATCAGGAAGGGGGGAAGCTTGAATTTCGTGAAATCTCCGCGAGATCTTGAATCATCTGCGCCTATCACGCGGTCCTTGGCGTATCCGCATAGTTGCCATATTTCATCCGGCTTCCAGACTGACAGCGGTGGGGAATTCCCGCCAGTCTGGCGATGATGTTAGACGTTGAGACTACAGCGACCTTTTCGATCCGAAACGCCCGGCGGTGGCGTGACCCGCGACCCGCGACAAGCCCTTGAAACCACGCGACCTCTCCGGGCTTGCCCTCCCCGATTTCCCGGCCATTCTTCCCCGCGTTGTGAGTTCCATACCGGTTGAACCATCGTTAGAAATCTTCGCCGGGCTGGCGGAGCGGGGCAATGTCGTGCCTGTTTACACCCAGCTCGCCGCAGATTTCGAGACCCCGCTGTCCGCCTATTTGAAGCTGCGGGACAATCGCCATTCCTTCCTGCTCGAAAGCGCCGAAAGCACCGAAAAAGGCGGCCGTTGGTCCATCGTTGGCAGCGGTCCGAAGCTCGTTTTCGAAGCCCGCGGCAAGGAAATCACCATCCGCGACGGTTCGAAAACCCGCACTTTCACCGCCGAAGACGACGTCCTCGCCGCACTGGAACGCGAAATGGCGCCCTACCACCCGGTGACCCACGGCGCCCTGCCGCAGTTTTCCGGCGGTATGGTCGGCTACCTCTCCTATGACGCCGTCCGCCAGTTCGAGCCGACACTCGGGCCGCCACCGCCGGACGTCCTTGGCATCCCGGACGCCATGTTTCTTCTTGCCGACACGCTGCTCGTTTTCGACCACCGCCTGCGCCGCCTGCAAGTCATCGCCAATGCCTTCATCGACGAATTTTCCACGCCTGAGGAAGCCTACGCCGCCGCCCGTGGCCGCATCGCTGCGATGGTGGAAATCCTCAACCGGCCCTTCCACGTCCCTGCCCTCAACGGCCTCGCGAAGGTTTTGCCTGCCGAGGCCCGCAGCAACACCACCCAGGCGGAATACGAAGCCATCGTCCTCGCCGGCAAGGAGTTCATCAAGGCTGGCGATATTTTCCAGTTTGTCCCCAGCCAGCGCTTCGAGGCAGATTTCGACCAACCACCAGTCGACCTCTATCGGGCACTGCGTTTTGTGAATCCCTCGCCCTACATGTTCATTCTTGAAATGGGTGATTTCGCGCTCGTTGGTAGTTCGCCGGAGGTGCATGTCCGTTCTATCAACGGTCGCATCGACATCCGCCCCATCGCCGGCACCCGGCCGCGCGGGAAAACTCCGGAAGAGGACGATGCTCTAGCAGACGATCTCATGAAGGACCCGAAGGAATGCGCCGAGCACCTCATGCTCGTCGATCTCGCAAGAAACGATGTCGGGCGCATCGCGAAACACGGCAAGGTCAAGGTGGACGACTTCATGATCGTCGAGCGCTACAGCCACGTCATGCACATCGTCTCCAATGTCTCCGGCGAGCTTGATCCCTCGCACAGTGCTTACGACGTGCTGCGGGCGACGTTTCCCGCCGGAACGGTGAGTGGCGCGCCCAAGATTCGCGCCATGCAAATCATCAACTCATTGGAGAAAAACAAACGCTGCGCCTATGCCGGTGCGGTCGGTTATTTTGGCTTCGATGGCTCACATGACTCCTGCATCACCCTGCGCACCTGTCTCCTGAAAAATGGCAAGGCCTATGTTCAGGCCGGTGCTGGCGTTGTCGCTGATTCCGATCCCACCTACGAGTATGTTGAAACCGTCAACAAGTCGAAGGCCTTGCTGAGTGCGATCGCATTGGCGAGGACGCTTAGTTCAGAAAATTCATGAAGAGAAATTGAACCGTAGATGGACAGGATAACCGCAGATAAGAATTTTGATTAGAAAGCAGACTTCCATCTCATATTCATTTTTCTATCAGCGATCATCTGCGGTTGAAACAATCTTAAATCCAAATTTCCCAAATGCTCCTCATCCTCGATAACTACGACTCCTTCACCTACAACCTCGTCCAATACTTCGGCGAGCTCGGTGCGGAGATGAAGATCTTTCGCAACGACGTCCTCACCGTGGACGACGTCAAGGCGCTCAATCCCGAGCGCATCTGTATTTCCCCCGGCCCCTGCACTCCTACCGAAGCGGGTATCTCCTGCGAACTCATCCAGGAAATGGGAGCCACCACGCCCATCCTCGGCGTCTGCCTCGGCCATCAATCCATCGGCCAAGTTTATGGTGGTGATGTCGTTAGAGCCGACCGCCTCATGCATGGCAAGACCTCGCCCATCCATCACTCCGGGAAAAGCGTCTTCGCCGGTATGCCCGATCCCTTCGAGGCGACCCGCTACCACTCACTCATCGTGAAACGCGAGACTCTGCCCGATTGTCTGGAAATCACCGCGTGGACCGAAGAAGGCGAGATCATGGGCCTTCAGCACAAACAATATCCCGTCCACGGCGTCCAATTCCATCCCGAGTCCATCCTCACTCAGGACGGCAAGCGCCTGTTGGAAAATTTCCTCAAACTCTGAAGTTCCGCTAGCCTTTCCAACCGGCGAGCTTGCAGATGCGCTTGAAATGCAGTGGCTCGACCGGAGTGATCGAGAGCCGCGTGCCGCGCTGGCAGACCATCATTTCCATGAGTAGAGAATCCGCTTTGAGCGCTTCAAGCGTCAGCATTTCCTTGAACTTACCGACGAATTCAAAATCGGTTAGCCACCAGCGAGGGTTCTCCGGTTTTGATTTCGGTTCGTGGTATTCGGACTTCGGATCGAACTGCGTGGGATCCGGATAGGGCTCGCCGACGACGCGCGCGATTCCAGTGACGCCCGGTGGCTTGGCATTGGAATGATAGAACAGCGCGAGATCGCCGGGCTTCATTTCCTTCCACATGAAATTCCGCGCCTGATAGTTCCGGACGCCGCTCCATGGCTCGCGCTTGACCTTCGCGAGGTCATCGATGCCGAAAACGTCGGGCTCGGATTTGATCAACCAGTGCCGCATGCGATCAGGCGAGGGATTTGACCAGCGAGGGATTCGCAGCAGGCAGGGAAAGGTGCTCCGGGCCTAGCTCAATGCCGCGGGCCGCCCTAACATCCGCCTCGATGGCTTCGAGCACGTCGAGCTCTGGCCGGAAGTCCGCCGCATGATAGGAACTTCTAACGAGTGGTCCGCTCGCCACGTGACGGAACCCCTTGGCCAGCGCGATGGCCTTGTAGTCATCAAAGGCATCGGGCGTGATGTATTCGACCACGGGAAGATGCTTCGGCGTCGGGCGGAGATACTGGCCGAGTGTGAGGACGGTGACATCCGCGGCGAGTAGGTCGTCCATGGCGCGGAGGATTTCCTCGTGACGTTCGCCGAGGCCTAACATGATGCCGCTTTTGGTGGCCACCTTGCCATTCACCATCGCCTTGGCTTTTTTCAAAACCGTAAGACTGCGCTGGTATTGGGCGCGTGAGCGGACCAGCGGCGTGAGGCGCTCTACCGTTTCCAAGTTGTGATTAAAAATGTGCGGACGGGCATCCATCACCATGGAAAGCGCCCAGTCGCGATCGTTGAAATCCGGCACGAGCACCTCGATGATGATCTCTGGATTTGCCTGGCGGACGGCTTCGATGGTTTGCTTGAAATGCTCGGCTCCACCGTCCCGCAGATCGTCACGGGCCACGGCGGTGATGACGACGTGGCGGAGATTCATCCGGCGGGTGGCTTCGGCGACGCGTGCCGGTTCGTCGGATTCCAGCGCGTCGGGCTTGGCGGTTTTCACGGCACAGAAGCCGCAGGCGCGGGTGCATTTATCACCGGCGATCATGAAGGTCGCCGTGCCCTGACCCCAGCATTCCCAGCGGTTCGGGCATTGGGCTTCCTCACAAACGGTGACCAGTTTCAGGTCGGTGATCAGCGATTTCGTGGACCAAAATGCGGGATTGTTTGGCAGCCGGACCTTGATCCAGGATGGCTTCTTGTCCCGGTGCAATGCCGGGTCCATCTTCATTTTCGGGCCGCAACTACTCATCTGGCGGGAAGCTAGTCCCCCACCCCGCGCGGGGAAAGCGGAAAGTGTCCCGGCTGTCTCAGCCGGGAGTGAAGAAATCCGGCGGAGACGGCCGGAACACTTTGCGGATTTGCACTTGGCGCGGGCGGGGTGAGCGGCACACTCGCTCAAGTGAATTCAGCGCCTCTCGGATTTTTTGACTCAGGTGTCGGCGGCTTGACCGTCGTGCGGGCCGTGCAGGAACTGCTGCCTGCGGAGGACATTCTTTATTTGGGTGACACCGCCCGGCTGCCTTATGGCTCGAAAAGTCCTGCAACGATCCGCCAGTTTGCCGATGAGGACGTCCGCTTTCTCATTTCAAAAGGCGTGAAAGCCATCGTCGTCGCTTGCAACACCGCGACCGCCCACGCCCTTCCCGCGCTTCATGAGAAATACCGCATTCCCATTCTCGGCGTGATCGAGCCGGGCGTCGAAGCGGCGCTCGCCAACCCGAATGCCGAGCGCATCGGCATCATCGCCACCCGTGGCACCATCGGGTCGCACGCTTATCAGCACGCGCTGGCGCTGCGGAAAACCGGACTGATCATTCACGGTCTGGCCACGCCGCTGCTCGTCCCGTTGATCGAAGAAAACTGGATCGACCACCCTGCCACCCAGCAGATTTTGAAAGCCTACCTCGATCCGTTAGTGGACAAGGGGATCGACACCCTGATGCTGGCCTGCACGCATTACCCGTTGTTAATTCCCATCCTCCGCGAGCTGCTTCCGGCGGAAGTGCGGCTGGTGGATTCCGCAACGACTTGTGCCGAGCATTTGAAAAAGGAACTCACCCGCCTCGATCTGCTCCAAGCCAAAGACCACGAAGGCACCCTGGAAATCCACCTCACCGACCTGTCCGAGGAATTTGAAGCGCTGGCCCGCCAGTTTTTGAGGAAATCCCCGGGCCGTATCCGTCGCGCAGTGTTAGGTGGCTGATTTTCGGGCGCAGGAAGCGACGCCTTGAGACTCGACGCAGCAGATTTTCAGCTTCAAGAATCACGCCGTGAAAATTCACTTGAGTCTCGCCCTGTTGTTGTCCGCCTTGTTCCCGGTTTTCGCTGCCGATCCGATGCCGCCGCTCCAGCCAAAGCCCGGCCAGCCGCCATTGCGGATTTCCTGTGTCGGCGACAGCATCACGCAAGGGTCTGGCGCGGGGAAAGGCATGTCCTACCCCACCCAGTTGCAGGGACTCCTCGGTGCCGAATGGCAGGTGGGAAACTTCGGTGTGAGCGGCCGGACCCTCTTGCGCAAAGGCGATTTCCCCTACTGGAAAGAGGCCGCCTTCAAGAAAGCCCAGGATTTCCATCCCGATGTGGTGATCATCATGCTCGGCACCAACGACACCAAGCCGCAGAACTGGAGCCACAAGAACGAGTTTGAATCCGACTACCGCGACTTGATCAAGACCTTCCAGAAACTCAAGCCCTCGCCCCGGGTCTATCTTTGCCTGCCGGTTCCCGTCCCCGTTCCCGGAAATTTCGGCATCAATGAAAAGGCACTCCAAGAGCAGATGCCCATCCTCGAGAAACTGTCCAAGGAGTTGAAAACCGGCGTCATCGACATGCATGCCGCCCTGCAAGACCAGCCGCAGCTGCAGCCGGACCGGGTTCACCCCAATGCCAAAGGAGCTGGAGAAATGGCCAAGGCCGCTGCCGCAGTGCTGACCGGGAAGAAGCCGGATTGACCCATCAAACGCGGCGATCCGGCGTGTTGGCTGGCCGCTGTGCACGGTTCCTGCTTTACTGGCCCAAGATGCATCGAGAAAACGAGCGACTCGCTGAAGATAAGTCACGTGAGAAGAAATGGCGGCGTTGGGGGCCCTTCCTCAGCGAGCGCCAGTGGGGCACCGTGCGCGAGGATTATTCGGACCATGGAAATAGCTGGGCCAGTTTTCCCCATGACCACTCCCGCCGCCGGGCCTACCGTTGGGGCGAGGACGGCCTGCAGGGCTGGACCGACCGCCAATGCCGGCTGTGTTTTGCTCCGGCGCTGTGGAATGGTAACGATACCATCCTCAAGGAGCGGCTTTTCGGCCTCGGTGGCAACGAGGGAAACCACGGGGAAGACGTAAAGGAATGCTACTACTACCTCGATTCGACCCCCACCCACTCCTACACCAAGGCACTCTACAAATACCCGCACGCCATGTATCCCTACACGGCCATCCGGGAGAAAAACCAGGAGCTTGGCCGCACCGGGCCTGAACTCGAACTCGCCGACATGGGACTCTTCGACGGCGGGGCATACTTCGACGTCCTCCAAGAAGTCGCGAAGCGCACGCCCGAAGATATCCTCTGGCGGATCACGGTGACCAACCACGGAAAAAAAGCCGCCCCGATCCACATTCTCCCCACGCTCTGGTTCCGCAACGTCTGGAGCTGGGGCCAGAACCGCGAGTCCCCCAACATCAAACCGTCCATCCGAGCCGACGGGGCTGCGCTGCTCGCGAAACATGAATCGCTGGGCGACTATCGGTTTCTGGTAGATTCGCCTAACATCCGCAAGGAGACACCCTGGTTGTTCACCGAGAACGACACGAACATGCAGACGGTGTTCGGCACCGCAAATCCGCAACCCTACGTCAAGGATGCCTTCCACCGCTATTTGATCCACGACGAGAAATCCGCCGTCTCACCCGTTCCCGCCGGGACCAAGGCGGCGGCGCATTTGCAGTTCATGATCCCTGCCGGGAAATCGATCACAGTCCGTTGCCGACTGCACCTAGCAGGAGAGTCAAACGGGTTCGACGGCTTCCAAGGTTTCAATGAAGTGTTCCGAGAGCGGATCGCCGAGTGCAACGCGTTTTACGACGATGTCATTCCAAAAGGGATTTCTTTAGACGAGCGTCTCATTTGCCGTCAAGGCTATGCGGGTCTCTTATGGACCAAACAGTTCTTTCACTATGTCGTCGAGGACTGGCTGAAAGGCGACAACGGCGCCCCACCCTCCGAGGCGAGGATGCAAGGGCGCAACGCCGATTGGCAGAACTTCTTCGCGCGCGACGTCCTCTCGATGCCGGACAAATGGGAATACCCGTGGTTCGCCGCATGGGACACCGCGTTCCACATGATTCCGTTCTCGGCGGTGGATCCGGATTTCACGAAGAACCAGTTGTTGTTGTTGCTGCGCGAGTGGTACATGCACCCTAACGGCCAGCTTCCCGCCTACGAGTGGAACTTTTCCGACGTCAACCCGCCCGTCCACGCCTGGGCCGTCTGGCGGGTTTATAAAATCGCCGATAAAAAAGGCGAGCGAGACCTGTTATTTCTCGAACGCGCCTTTCAAAAACTGCTGCTCAATTTCACCTGGTGGGTCAACCGCAAGGACGTCGAAGGTCGCCACGTCTTCGGCGGCGGGTTCCTCGGCCTCGACAACATTGGAGTGTTCGACCGCTCTCACGCCCTCCCCGGCGGTGGCCACCTGAATCAGGCGGACGGCACCGCATGGATGGCCTCGTTCTGTCTAACAATGCTGTCGATGGCATTGGAACTCGCCCTGGAAAAACCGGCTTACGAGGACATCGCCTCGAAGTTTTTCGAGCACTTCGTCAACATTTGTGACGCCATCAACTCACTGGGCGGAACCGGCCTCTGGGACAGCGAAGACGGATTTTATTACGACCAGCTCATCATCAATCACCGCGAACCGATCCCCCTGCGGATCCGTTCCCTCGTCGGTCTCCTGCCGATGTGCGCGGTGACCGTCCTCAAGCAGAAGACCATCGACGCGCTGCCGAGTTTCCGCAAACGGATGGACTGGTTCCTCGTCAACCGGCCGGATCTGTTGAAATACGTCACCGTCCGCCGCGTCAAGGGCGACAAGAATCCCGGCCGCTGCCTGTTAGCCATTCCTTCCGAAAGCCGCCTTCGTAAAAGCCTCGCCTACATGCTCGACCCGAAAGAGTTCCTCTCGAATTTCGGCATCCGCTCGCTGAGTAAGGCGCACGGTGAAAAGCCGTTCATCTTCGTCCATGAGGGCCAGCGCCACGAAGTGCCCTACACCCCCGGCGAGGCGACCACTGACATGTTCGGCGGTAACTCGAACTGGCGCGGCCCGATCTGGTTTCCCATCAATTTCCTCATCATCGAGGCGCTGGAACGTTACGACTATTTCTATGGCGACACCTTCAAGATCGAGTATCCCACCGGCTCAGGGAAACTGCTCACCCTGCGCGAGGTCGCCATCGACCTCTGCGACCGGTTGATCTCGCTGTTGCTTCCCGACGAGGACGGTTACCGCCCCTGTTTCGGCGACGCGAAGCGCTACACCGACGTCCCCCACTGGCAGAATCTGCTGTTATTTCACGAGTATTTCCACGGTGAAACCGGCGAAGGCCTCGGCGCCTCCCATCAAACGGGATGGACCTCCTTGATCGTCCGGCTCGTCCGCGAGCGCCGGGAAAAACTCCAGCACTCGTTGATCGCGGGAGCATCTTCCGCCGTCGATCCGTATGTTAGCGATTTATCCGACGCGATCACGTAGGGTCCGCGGAATTGACAGTCGCGGACGGATGAATACTCTCGGACCGCTGCTTACATCTCCCCCTATCGCAAGCACCCAGCCGGTGATGAGTTCCCCCACATCCAAGATCCTGAACGCATTAGGATCTTTTCTTGATCCGCGAAGCTACCTCCACGTGCTTCGCCTGATCCATTTCTATGGCTACAGCCACGTGCGGGAAAAAGGCAAACTGACCTGCGGGGAAGGCACCGCCATCTCGCCGAATGTGTCCTTTCGAAATGGCGAACGCATCACCCTCGGCCGCGGCTGCCATCTCGGAGAACGCTGCTTCCTCTGGGCCGGTGATTCGACCGGACGCATTTTTCTGGGAGATCACGTCGCCCTCGCACCGGGAGTTTTCCTTACCGCCTCGAACTACAAACTGGAAGACGGCAAGCCGATCCATGAACAGCCGAAAATCGAAAAGGACATCCGCATCGGCAATGATGTCTGGCTCGGCACCGGCGTCGTGGTGACCGCCGGGGTGACCATCGGCGACGGCTGCATCGTGGGGGCTGGTGCCGTGGTTACCAAAGATCTACCCGCCGGCACCATCGCCGGTGGAGTGCCCGCCAAAGTCATCGGAACCCGAGAAATGCAACCATGAAAGCCGACGTCGCCATTGTCATCGTGACCTATAACTCCGAGGGCCACATTGCTCCCTGCCTTGAGAGCGTTTTCGCGCAGCGCAAATCGGTTAGCCAACAAGTCATCGTGGTGGATAACAGTCCCAACGACCGCACGGTGGATTTCATCCGGGCGAATTTTCCCGAAGTCGAGCTGGTGGTTCCCGGGGCAAACCTCGGATTCGCCAAGGGCGTCAATCTCGGGGTAAAACGCTCGGAGGCGGAATTCGTACTGTTATTGAATCCCGACACGATCCTGCTGGAAAGCGCGGTGGATGTCATCGTGGACTTCGCCCGCCGGAATCCCAGCCACGGGCTGTATGGCGGCCGCACCCAGACTCCGGAGGGCGATCTCGATCCATCCTCCTGCTGGGGGCTGCCATCGCTCTGGAGCCTCGGCATGTTCGCCTGCGGCCTGACGACTTTCGCTCCGGGAAATCCCTGGCTGGACCCGGAGTCGCTCGGGAAATGGCAGCGCGATACCGTGCGCGAGGTCGGTGTGATCACCGGTTGTTTCCTGCTTGCCACCACTGCGGTTTGGAACGAACTCGGTGGTCTGGACGAACGCTATTTCATGTATGGCGAGGATGCCGATCTGGCGATGCGCGCCCACCGTGCCGGCTATCGTCCGGTGATTTGTCCGGACGCGAGACTGGTCCACGAGGACGGCGGATGTTCAGAGACGCCGGCACACAAAATGCTGCTGCTCTTCAAGGGCAAGGCGAGTTTGGTGAGGATGCATTGGAAAGGCCCGGCCCAATCGCTCGGGCTGTTTTTCCTCGCCGCCGGAGCCGGCCTGCGGGCGGTGCTCAGCCAACTCAAAGGTCCGTCGAGCGAAAGCGCTGGTCCGGGGCGTTGGCAGACGCTCTGGCGCG
>JBBQDJ010000046.1:0-13295 GCA_038319595.1 Verrucomicrobiales bacterium | reverse complement strand
GCCGAGAGGCTTGAAGATGATTTTGAAAGTGGTGCCAGCAGCGGGCGGGAGTGAGGTGGATGGGGTGGATTCCAGCATGAAATCGGCAGCATGCGGGCCGTCCAGGGTGAGCTTGATGCTGGTGAGGTCGGCGGTGCCGGTGTTGGCGATGGAAAAGGCTCTGGCTGGCCCGGATGCTCCGAGTTTCACGCTCTCAAACGCCGCTGCTGCCGGGTTCGCGGTGAAAGGAATGCCAGTGGCCGTGGCGAGGACGAGGTGCGGCAAGGCGATGCCATTTCCGTTCAGGGCGATGTCGAAGGGATTTTCATCAGCGTCGTTGCTGGCGATGCGGAGAGCGGCGGAGCGAGTTCCGGAGGCAGTGGGTTTGAAGGAAATTCTGATGTTGGCACTGGCTCCCGGCGCAAGCATGGAGATCCCCGGGCCGTCGATGATGAAATCCGAGGCGTGACCGCCATCAACCGTAAGGGCGATGTTAGTCAGGGGGGCACTGCCGATATTTCGAAGACTTAGGATCTCGCTGGTAGAGGTGGAGCCAAGATTGACACCGCTGAAGTTCACGCTGGAGGAACCGTCGCTCAGTGAATTTCCGTTAGATCGCTCCAAGGCGATCTCAGGCACGGCCACGCCAGTGCCGCTAAGCGCGATGTCGAAGGGATTTTCATCGGCATCGTTGCTGGCGACGTGGAGAGCAGCGGTGCGAGTTCCGGAGGCAGTGGGTTTGAAGGAAATCCTGATGTTAGCACTGGCTCCCGGCGCAAGTGTGGAGATCACCGGGCCATCGATGATGAAATCCGAGGCGTGGCCGCTATCAACCGTGAGGCCGATGTTCGTCAAGAGGGCGCTGCCGACATTTCGAAGAGTCAAGATCTCGCTGGTAGAGGTGGAGCCGAGATTGATCCCGCTGAAGTTGACGCTGGAGGAACCGTCGGCAAGTGAGTCGCCGTTAGATCGTTCGATAGCGATTTCGGGGACGGCCACGCCAGTGCCGCTGAGGGCGATGTCGAAGGGATTTTCATCGGCATCGTTGCTGGCGACGCGGAGGTTGGCGGAGCGGGTTCCGGACGCGTTGGGTTTGAAGGAAATCCTGATGTTGGCAATGGCTCCCGGCGCAAGTGTGGAGATCCCCGGGCCATCGATGATGAAATCCGCGGCGTGACTGCCATCAACCGTGAGGGCGATGTTAGAAAGCGAGGCGCTGCCGATATTTCGAAGAGTCAGGATCTCGTTAGTAGAGGAAGAACCAAGATTGATCCCGCTGAAGCTGACGCTGGAGGAAGCGTCGGTGAGTGAGTCGCCGTTAGACCGTTCCAAGGCAATTTCGGGGACGGCCACGCCCGTGCCGCTGAGGGCGATGTCGAAGGGATTCTCATCGGCATCGTTGCTGGCGACGCGGAGGTTGGCAGAGCGGGTTCCGGAAGCGGAGGGGGTGAAAAAAACCTTAATGCTGGTGGCCGCGCCAGGCGACAGGGTGGTGACAATCGGATTGTTGACCGTAAAATCGGATCCGTGGGCACCGACGAGGGACACGGCCAGACCCGTGAGCGGGGCAGAGCCGAGGTTCCGGATGGTGAGGACACTGGCGGCAGAGGTGGACCCTAGATTGACAGTGCTCAAGGAAAGGCTTCCGGAACCATCGACGAGGCTTTCACCGTTGGAACGTTCGACCGCGATTTCAGGCTGAGGGATTCCATTTCCGCTCAGGACAATGCTGAATGGATTTTCGTCGGCATCGTTGCTGGCGATGAGAACGGATGCATTGCTCGTTCCGGTGGTGGTCGGCTTGAAAAAAAGCGTGAAACCAGCACTGCCACCCGGCGGAATGGAACTCACCGCTGGACCATCGACGATGAAATTGGAAGCATCGCCGCCACTGATGGAGAGAGCAATGTCAGTGAGAGCCGCTGAGCCAAGATTGCGGATGGTCATCAGTTGGCCGCGGGAAACGGCACCGTCGTTGGTGTCCCCAAAGTCGATGGTGGCCGAGGCGTCTGCGATGGATTCACCGTTAGATCGTTCAACGGCGATCTCGGGCTGGACGATTCCGCTGCCTGCGAGGGCGATGGTGAAGGGGTTTTCGTCAGCATCGTTGCTGGTGACGTGGATGGACGCTGTTCGCCTTCCGACTCCTGTGGGTTTGAAATAGAGGTTGAAGCTGGCGCTTGCGCCTGGGTCGAGTGAGCCGGAGACAGGGTCCTCCACGATGAAATCAGCCCCGTGTTGGCCGTCGAGACTGATCGATAGGTTGGTCAACGTGGCGGTTCCGAGATTCCGGACGGTCAGGACTTCTGCGGTCGAGGTTGAGCTCAGGAGAGTGCCGGTGAACTCAAGGGTGCCGCCGGCATCTGCGAAGTTGGCGCCGTCGGAGCGTTCGATGGCGATTTCGGGAAAGGTGATGCCATTTCCGGTCATCGCGATGTCAAAGGAGGTTTGGTAAGGATCGTTGCTGATGACATGCAGGGTAGCCGCACGGCTGCCGGCGGCGTCTGGGGTGAAGAATACTTGGAAGGTCGTGGTCGCTGCCGGCCCGAGGACGGTAGTTTCAGAATTTTCAACGATGAAGTCCGAGGCGTTGGCGCCGCTAACAGAAACCAAGATTCCGGTGAGGTCGGCCTGGCCGGCGTTCCGGATCGTGAAGATGCGCGGCGTACTCTGAGATCCCGGGACGGGGTTGATGAAGTTGATGGTGGAGCCTCCACCGAACAACTCGCCGGTGGTCGATTCTTCGACAACGATCTCAGGCAAGGCGGTGCCGGTGCCGGTGAGTGCGATGTCGAAGACGGCCTCGTCGGCATCATTGCTGGTGATGTGAAGATTGGCAGCGTGAAGCCCGGATGCGGTTGGCTGGAAGACCACGCGCAGGGTGGTGGATGCTCCGGACGCCAGCGAATCCGTGGGCAGGGAATCGACAAGGAAACGGGCGGCATCCGGGCCATCGATGAATACAGATAGATTTTTCAACGATCCGGGGCCGGTGTTTTTGATCACCAAGGTTTCGGCTCCGCTGTTGGACCCGGGCGGGACGGTGCCGAAGCCGATGGAACTGGATCCATCTGTCAACTCGTTGCCGTTCCCCAGGCTGATGGCGATCTCAGGCGGGCCCGGATTGACCGATTGGGCCAGCCCGTTTCCGGAAAGCGTTAGATCGAATGGGTTCTCGTCGGTGTCATTGCTGGAAATGTGGATTGCGGCCGCTTTCAAGCCGGCGGACGAGGGTTTGAATGTGATGGTGAATGCGGTGCTTGCTCCCGGCGCGAGCTTGGTAATGGGGGCGGCAGGGGACGAAATTAAGGTGGTCACCTGCACCCGGTCGAGGAACAGATCGATTGCGGCGGTGGTGGTCGAAACATCGGAAAAGGTCAGCGTGGTGACCGGGCTGTTGGCGACAAAAGTGAAATTCTGTGGGGTCCAGCGCGTGGATCCATCGCCTGCGCCGGTCACAGTGACGGACTTGGAAAGCAGGTTTCCGGATCCAGTGACGGCCGCCAAGAGGGATTGCTGGTTGGTATTGTAAGCCAGCACGCCCACGTCGAAGGCGAGCTGATAGGTGGTGCCCGGTTGGGTGGGAAAACTCTGCGAGATCACACCGTTAGGAATGTTGTTAGCGTAGTTGAACTCGACGATGTTGCTGGCTCCGGTGGCCGAGGTGTAGGTGGCCACGCGGATGTTTCCAGAAGAAGTCCATCCGTTGAGCGATGATTCGAAATCCCCGTTGATCGCGCTGGAACTGAGCAGCGACAGGTCGGAGGCGATAGTGAATTCGGCTTGGTTGGGACCATCGAGTGTCATGGCTAGGCCACTGAGATCGGCGCTACCGACATTTTTAATCACGTAGGATTGCGGCGAGCCTGCCGTTCCTTCCCGGACATTTTCGGGAACGCCGGCGGCTTGTCCGTCGGTCAGGACGATCGCAGGGGAGCGCTCGACGGAAATCTCGGGAAAAGTTGGCACTTCAACGAAGGCCGAAACCTGCTCGGACAGCGGACCATCGATGCCACTAATATTGTAGGCTTGGACGGCGAAATAGTAAGTCCTGCCGGTCTCGAGGCCGGAGATTTTCGTGGACGAGGTGGACCAATCATAGGTCTTACTTTGAAGCAGGCCGTCGCTGTTAGTACCAAATCGAATCCTATAGCCGGCGATGTCGGTTTCCGGATTGCTGTTCCAGGCGAGTGAGATGGATCCAGTCAGATCTCCCGCGTGGGCTACGGAAGCCAATGCAAAAGCGACGGAGAGTTTTCTGAGGCAAGTCAGGCGGATCAGGATAGGCACTGGTTGTGGTGGTTTTTTCGGGTTTCCGGCACTTTCTCAAAAAGCGAAATCAAGTGAGCTTGAAATTTTTTGAAAGAAGTGGCCATCGCCGGAGGGGGAATCCGAAAGATTCCCTGTGTCTGCCGTTTGGCAATGAAAAATTTCACCCAAAAAATGCATGTAACTCGTTGATAATGCGTGGCTCCTAACGGTTATTTGAAGTCCGAATCCGGTAAGCCATTGCAGATCAAAGAAAACAGGCGGGAGTTGCGTGGATTTTTACGAAAGTTCCATAAACACGGCGACCAATGATTTCTTGATTCCGGTTGCGACCCCAAGGGGAAACGTCATGTTGTCCGGGATGGAAATGCCGATCGACCTTTTAGGACGCGGGTTGCGGGATCTGCGGATTTCGGTCACGGACCGCTGCAATTTCCGCTGCCGCTATTGCATGCCGGTGGAAGTTTTCGGGGCGGGCTACCAATTCATGCCGCGCGAGGAGTTGCTGACTTTTGAGGAAATCGTGGAGCTTACCCGGATCCTTGTCCCGATGGGGATCCGGAAAGTCCGGCTGACCGGAGGCGAGCCCCTATTGCGCCGCGGCTTGGAGGATCTGGTCGCCATGCTGGCCGCAGTCGAGGGCGTGGAGGACATCGCCATCACCACCAACGGGGTCTTGTTGGCCCATCATGCGGAAGCGCTCGCCCTGGCGGGATTGAACCGGGTGACGGTGAGTCTCGACGCGCTCGATCCCGTCATTTTCGCGAAAATGAATGGAGTCGGCGCACGGGTGGAGCGGGTGCTGGCCGGCATCCAAGCGGCCCAGACTTTTGGCCTGCCGGTGAAGGTGAATGCGGTGATCCAGCGGGGCGTGAACGAGGGGGAGATTCTGCCACTCGCCCGTTGGGCGAAATCGACCGGAGTGGACCTCCGCTACATCGAATACATGGATGTCGGGGAGACGAACGGCTGGAAGCTCGATGAAGTGGTGTCCGGTGATGAGATTCTGTCGGTTTTGGCGGAAGAGTTTGATCTCGTTCCCCGGCTGCCGGCCTACCGCGGGGAGGTGGCGGCGCACTGGAGCCACGCCGGCGGGGTAGGGGAAATCGGCCTGATCCGCTCGGTGACCCAGCCGTTTTGCAGCGATTGCCAACGCTTGAGGCTGTCGGCGGACGGGAAAATTTTCACCTGCCTGTTCGCGGCGGACGGCCACGATCTGCGCGGCATTCTCAGAAGTGGAATGGGTTCTCAACCCGTCGGCGATGCGGTGCGCTCGATCTGGGCCGCCCGCGCTGATCGCTATTCAGAAGAACGTGGGCAGGTGGCGCGGCCGCGCGCTGAAATGAGCTATCTGGGCGGTTAGACGGATCCAACTGCGCCCTGTCTCAAGCGGTAGTCGCGTGGCGAGATTCCCGTCACCTTGCGGAACTGCCGGGTAAAATAGTTGCTGTCGTTGAAACCGACATCGAAGGCGATCTCCGTCACCCGGCGGTCAGTGGTCCGGAGCAGACGGCAGGCGCGGTTGATCCGCTGGCCGATTACCCAAGCGAGGGGCGAGGTTCCCGTGGCTGATAAAAAAACTCGCAGGAAGCTGCGCTGCGACATGTGGGCGATACCGGCCAATTCCTCCAGATTTACCTCGCGGTGGATGTTGCGCTCCAAGTGAGAAAGTGCCTCGCCGATTCGCAATAACGACCTGCCATCCGGCGAAGGACTGCTGCCATAGCTGCGGGATAGCTGTCCGATGAGCTGCATGAAAGTCGCAGTGGCCATAAATCCGAAACCCGGTTCACGGGCTTTCAATTCGAGTTCCAGCCGGTCCACCAGCTCGGTGATTTGCGCCATTTCCTTACCGGTTAGATGGAGCCGGCCTTTCGTCGGCTGCCGATTTCGCCGCGACGGTTCCAGGGTGAAAAGCGCGTGATAGCCCGCTACGGAAGGCAAATCCAACAGACCCATCGGAAGCTGGCTCGGCTGATAGAGGATGTTGACCAGCCGCAGGTCCTCCAGATCGCGATATTCGTGCTCACGCGGACCGGCGATGACGAAAACGTCGCCCACGGTCATTTCCCAAGATTCCTGGCCGCTCACATGCAGGCACCGGCCGCCGGTCACGATGACGAGCTCCGCGAACTCATGGGCATGCGGTTCGAAAAGCTCCTGGGGTTCCCGCCGCTCCACGCTGATCGGGAAACCGTCGGGATGGAACCAGTCGTCGATCTTGAGGATGCGCTTCACTGGCGGGATCGTGCTTGTTTTTGGCAAAACAGTGGAGGTTTTTATGCGAAAATCCACGCACACTGCGTCACCCAAATCGAAAACCCACTGAATATGGCCACATCTTCCGAATCCGTCTCCCAGACTTACACGCTTGCCAAAGCCCGCTATGCCGATCTCGGCGTGGATAGCGATGCCGCAATGGACAAGCTCGCTGCGATTCCGATTTCTCTGCATTGCTGGCAGGGCGACGATGTGGGCGGGTTTGAAAACACCGGTGAAGGCCTCAGCGGCGGAATCGCCGTCACCGGAAACCATCCTGGAAAAGCCCGCACGCCGGATGAACTCCGCGCGGACCTCGACCAAGCGCTTTCCCTCATTCCCGGAAAACACCGCCTCAATCTCCACGCATTCTACGGCGAATTCGGCGGGAAAAAGGTCGATCGCAACGAGATTCAGCCCGAGCATTTCCAAAATTGGATCGACTGGGCGAAGTCTAACGGCATGGGGATGGATTTCAATCCCACCTGCTTCGCCCATCCGATGGCAGCGGATGGATTCACACTCTCTCACCCTAACAAAGCGGTCCGTGATTTCTGGGTGGAACACTGCATCGCCTCCCGCGAGATCGGTGCCATCATGGGCCAGGCACTTGGTTCGCCGACCGTCACGAATTTCTGGATTCCGGATGGCTACAAGGACACCCCGGTGGATCGACTCGCCCCGCGCCAGCGTCTAGCAGAATCGCTCGACCGCGTGTTCTCGAAAGCAATTGATCCGAAGCATCACCTCGATGCGGTGGAGTGCAAACTCTTCGGCATCGGCAGCGAGAGTTATGTCGTCGGCTCGCACGAGTTTTACATGGGCTATGCGATCAAGAACCAGAAGCTCCTCTGCCTGGATGCCGGCCATTTTCATCCTACCGAGGGCATCGCCGACAAGCTCAGTTCCGTTCTGATGTATGTGCCGGAAGTTCTTCTGCATGTGAGCCGCGGCGTCCGCTGGGACAGCGATCACGTCGTTACCCTCGACGATGCGCTGCAATCCATCGCCGCCGAATTGGTCCGTAACGATTTGCTCGCCTGCACCCACATTGGACTCGATTTCTTCGATGCCAGCATCAACCGCGTCGCCGCGTGGACCATCGGCACCCGCAACACGCTCAAGGCGCTGCTCATGGCGTTGCTGGAACCGCCTGCTCTGCGCGAGTCGGAGGAATCCGGCGATTACACTTCGCGTCTCGCCTTGATGGAGGAAGCCAAGAGCCTGCCATGGGGCGCTGTTTGGGATGCCTATTGCGAAAAGCAGAACGTCCCGGTCGGAAGCGCGTGGCTGGACGAGGTAAAGGGCTACGAAAATGCTGTTTTGAGCAAGCGAGTCTGATAAGACGTCTCCAACCCGCGAGTCCACCGGTTTGAAACCCATTCTTCAACTCACAGACATTAGGAAATCCTTCGGTGCCGTCCGTGCGCTGAAGGGGGTCTCGTTCGAGCTTTTTCCCGGTGAAGTCCACGCCTTGTTAGGCGAGAACGGTGCCGGGAAATCCACGTTGATCAAAGTGATCACTGGCGCGCATCAACCTGACGGCGGCACTCTCGCCATTGCCGGGACCGAAGTTTCGCACCTGACTCCATCGAAGGCCCGCGAACTCGGGATCGCCTGTATCTATCAGCAGCCCGCGCTTTTTCCGGATCTCACGGTGGCCGAAAACATCGGACTCCGGTTGAAAAAGACGGGAATCCTTCATCGCGTCCGTTGGGCCGACCAACGCACGCAGGCGGTGGAGTTGCTGCACCGGATCGGCGCGGAGATTTCGCCCGACGCCGAGGTGCGCTCGCTTTCGATGCCGGAACAGCAGCTTGTTGAAATCGCCTGTGCGCTCGGTTCCGGCGCGGACATCGTCATCATGGACGAGCCTACCGCCTCGCTCACGCAGAAGGAACAGCATCTTCTTTTCAAAGTAGTTCGCGATTTGCGGACCAGCGGGGTGGGCGTCGTTTACATTTCCCACCGGCTTGAGGAAATCTTCGCTCTAGCAGACCGTGTCACGGTTTTGCGCGATGGCGAGAGCGTCGCCACCAATCAGGTAGAAACTCTAACCGAGTCACAGATGATCAAGCTGATGGTCGGTCGCGAAGTATCGTCGATCTACCCGCCTTCGGAGGGCGACCCCGGAGAGGTCGTGTTGTCATTGAAAAATCTTGGTTGTTCCTCTAGCGGCGTGAGCGAGGTGACACTGGACGTCAGGGCAGGGGAGATCGTCGGCATGGCTGGACTGGTCGGTGCGGGACGCACGGAGTTGGCGCGGATTCTTTTCGGCATCACGCCGGCGGACAGCGGTAAAATTTCGCTGAATGGGCAGGAAATTTCCATCAGCAACCCGCGCGAGGCGATTGCCCGTGGCATCGCGTATGTGCCGGAAGACCGCCGCCGCCATGGGGTGATCCTCGAAATGCCGATCGCCCACAACATGACGATGGCGATTCATCCGAAATTTTTCCCGAGCTCCATCCTACGCTTCAATGCGGAGAGTCTATTAGCCAAAGATTTCATCCGCGATCTCGGCATCAAGGCATACGGCCCAGATGCTCCCGGCGGCAGTCTGAGCGGCGGCAACCAGCAGAAAGTCAGCGTCGCCCGCTGGCTGGCGACGAAACCGAAGCTGCTCATCCTCGACGAACCGACCCAAGGCGTCGATGTCGGCGCGAAGAGCGAAATCCACAAAATCATTCGCGGCCTCGCCAAGGATGGCCTCGCGGTGTTGATGATTTCCAGCGACCTTCCGGAAGTGCTCGGCATGAGTGACCGAGTCGCTGTGATGCGCGGCGGTAAATTGGTGGAACTGATCGAAAAGGAAAACGCGGATGCGCAGACGGTGATGGCCGCCGCGCTCGGGACTAACGGAAAGGACGCCGCCTGATGAATAAATATTTCCGTGAACTCACCGTCGCCGCGGCACTTGGCCTATTAATGTTAGGGCTGGCCGTTTTCGCCCCGCACTTCTTCCAGTTTCAGCCTTTCATTTCCCGTCTTACCTCGCAGATGCCCGCGCTGGTAGCGGCCATCGGCATCGCACTGGTGATCATTTCCCGGCAGATCGATATTTCCATCGGTTCGCAATTCTCGATGTGCGCGATCATCGCCGGTGTCACCGCGGCATCGGGCTTGCCGTTAGGATTATCAATCGCCGCCGCCATTGGTGCCGGTGCCCTGATGGGTGCGCTCAACGGAGTGTTGATCGCCTATCTCGGGCTGCCAAGTATCGTGGTGACGCTTGCAACGATGGTCACCTGGCAGGAAGCGCTGCGTCTCTGGCAGCAAGGTCGCTTGCTCAATCTTCCCGCAGGAATCCAGTGGTTCGGCCTCAGCCAACCGGCAGGACAGACCGTCGTTATCTCGCTTTCCTTCATCCTTCTGATTGGCGCGGCATGGGCGATGAAAAATCTATCCGGTGGCCGGTTCATCTACGCCACCGGGACCGATGCCGAAGCCGCACGTCTCGCTGGCATCGATCCGAAACGCACGACCTTCGGCGTATTCGTCCTGATGGGCGCTCTCGCCGGACTCGCCGCTGTCTTAAATCTCGTCCAATCCCCGCAAGTGCAGCCGAACTGCGGCGACGGGCTCGAACTCAAGACCATCGCCGCAGCGGTCGTCGGCGGCGTGGCCATCAGCGGCGGTCGCGGAACTCTCTGGGGCGTTTTGCTTGGGATGCTGTTGCTCGCCAACGTCAATCCGGCCCTCACCCATTTCCACCAACCGCCGTATTGGGAAAAAGCCATCCAGGGCCTCGTCATTCTACTGGCCGTTGTCGCCGATGGAATCCGCAGCCGGAAAGCCAAACTCTAACCGACCGAAAGCATGTCCAATCCAAGGTTATTTTCCATCAAATCATTGCTCGCCCGTCATGAGACGGTGCTGGTGCTCGTGATCCTTTTCGAAGTGATCCTGTTCCAAGTGCTCGGTCGCAATTTTATCAAAGCGGGCAATGTCTCCAACGTCTTCCGCCACTCGGTAGAAATCGGCCTGCTAGCCATCGCGATGACGCCGGTGATCCTGACTGGCGGCATCGATCTATCCGTCGGTTCGATGATGGGACTCTGCGCGGTTCTGTTCGGCATGATGGTGAACGTCGCCGGCATGGATCCGTGGCTTGCGGGTCTGGCCGCCATCGCCTGCGGGGCGCTGGGCGGCGGCATCAATGCCTTGCTCATCACGCGCCTGAACTTGCCACCGCTGATCGTTACACTCGGCACCTTTTCGTTATTCCGCGGTCTAGCAGAAGCTCTCACTAAGGGCGCGGAATCCTTCTCGGGATTTCCGCCGTCGTTTCTGGCCTTGGGAAATTCTAACATCGCCGGTCTTCCCGCACAGATCTGGGTCTTCTTTGTCGTCGCCGCCGGGATCTGGTTTTTGGTTCACCGGACCACGTTCGGTCGCTCGTTCCGTGCCATCGGCTATGCCTCCGAAGGCGCGCGGTATGCCGGAATCCCCGTCGCTCGCAACACCAGCCTCGCCTACATCATCGCCGGTGCAGTCGCCGGTCTTGCCGCGGTGATTTTGGTGGCCCGTTTGGGCGAAGCCCGCGCCAATGCGGGGATCGGTTATGAACTTCTCGCCATCACCGCAGTCGTGCTCGGCGGCGTCAGCATTTTCGGCGGCTCTGGAACGGTGGTCGGAACCATCCTGGGCTGGGTCGCCCTCGCCATTCTCAACAATGGCCTTACCCGGATCTCGGAGTACAAAATCATGGACCAGACGGTGGCCAGCGTTGCCCGCGAGCTTTCCGGCCTTTTGACTGGGATGTTGCTGCTCGGCGCTCTTACCATCGGTGCCTTGACAAAAACGCTCGCCGTTCGCCGCGCCCGCAAGCAATCTCTTACGAAATCCAATCCAAATCCCGCAACCTCATGAAACGCAAAACCTTCATCGCCTCTCTGGCCCTCTTCGCCGCGCTTCCCTTTGCCTCCTGTAGCAAGTCGGAATCCAAGAGCAAGCTTACCATCGCCCTGCTGCCCAAAAGCAAGGGCAACCAATACTTTGTCACCTGTGAAAAGGGGGCCCGCACCGCTGCTGCCGAACTCGGTGCCGAGTTGAAATTCGACGGCCCTATCAACTCCGATCCTGCGAAGCAAAACGAGATCGTCGAAAACTGGATCACCGACGGAGTCGATGTGATCGTCGCCGCCTGCGAGAACAAGGACTCCATTTCCACCGCGCTCCGCAAGGCTCAGACCGCCGGGATCAAGGTCGTCACCTACGATGCCGACGCCCAACCCGATGCCCGTTCGTTTTTCGTCAACCAAGCCACCGCCCAAGGGATCGGGGAGCAACTGATGGACTCCGCCGCCGCGCTTACCGGCGGCGAGGGCGAGTTCGCCATCATCACAGGAACTCTAACGGCTGCCAATCTCAACGAGTGGATCAAATACATCAAGGCCCAGCAGGCCGCGAAGTATCCGAACATGAAGCTGGTGGAAGTCAAACCGTGCGACGACCAGAAAGACAAGGCCCAGCAGGAAGCTACCAATCTTCTCAGCGCCTATCCGAATCTCAAGGCCATCATCGGCGTGTGTTCTCCCTCCGTTCCCGGTGCTGCCGAGGCGATCAAGCAGGCGGGCAAGGCTGGCGCGGTGAAACTGGTCGGTCTCGGTCTGCCCAGTGAAAACAAGGCCTACGTCAAGGAAGGCGTCACTCAGGCGGTGATTCTCTGGAACGTCGAGGAGCTAGGCTACCTCTCCGTGATGGCCGGGGCCGCTGTCGCCAAAGGCGAACTCGCTCCCGGTGCGACGGAGTTCACCGCAGGCAAGCTTGGAAAAATGGAAATCAAGGGCGACAACATCATCCTTGGAAAACCTTTCGTCTTTACCAAGGAGAATATCGAGCAGTTCGATTTCTAACTCAGTCATGAAGAGGTTTTTCAGTTGGTTTGCCGCGGTCGCCCTTGCGACAATATCACCTTGTCGGGCGCTTCCGCCGGTCCTCGCCGGGGATGCGGTGAAAAGTCCGCTCACCGCTTTTTTCATCCAGCCGAAGCGCATTGTCTGGAAGTCCGATCAAGGCGTCTCGAATTCCGAAAATCTGCTGAAGCCTCACAGCGGCCAGGCCGTGCTCAAGGAACCCATGCCCCCGCTCGTCATCAAGCCGGGCAGCGGTCTGGTTCTTGATTTCGGGGTGGAGATCGTCGGCTCGGTCGAGTTGTTCACGCCTTTGACCCGCGGCAAGGACATGCCTTCCGTCCGCATTCGTTTCGGAGAATCCGTGGCCGAGGCCATGTCTAACATTGGCGAGCGCGGCGCGCAGAACGATCACGCCCTCCGTGACCAAGTCGTCAAAGTCCCATGGCTGGGAAAAACCACCGTCGGCCCGAGCGGTTTCCGCTTCGTCCGCATCGACAATGCCGACCCGAAGGTCAATCTCGAGCTCAGCCAGATCCGGGCGGTTCTAACGATCCGCGATATCCCCTACGTCGGCTCCTTCAAGTGCTCCGACGAGCGGCTGAACAAAATCTGGCAGACCGGTGCCTACACCGTCCACCTCAACATGCAGGACTACCTGTGGGACGGCATCAAGCGCGACCGTCTCGTCTGGCTCGGCGACATGCACCCCGAAGTGAGCGTGATCAACAGCGTCTTCGGTGACAATGAGGTCGTCCCCAAGAGTCTCGACATGACACGCGACGTCACTCCCGTGACCGATTGGATGAACGGCATCAGCTCCTACTCGATGTGGTGGATCCTCATCCACGAGGAATGGTATCTCCATCATGGAAACCTCGAATACCTCAAACAACAACAGTCTTATCTAACCGCCTTGCTCAAACGTCTCAC
>JBBQDJ010000045.1:0-13311 GCA_038319595.1 Verrucomicrobiales bacterium | reverse complement strand
ACGCTCAGCAGCACCATCATCATAATCGTGACGATCAGCGCGAAGCCGCCGACCGTCAGCCCCGAACGGCGGGCCCGGTCCACGACACGATTGAATGGATTGAGGTTCATGATTTGTAATTGGCGGGATATCAACCAAAGCCGTTCCCAATCCAAGCGGGCGATAGAGGATGCCGGATCGAAAACTAGCGAGTTGCTTCGATTTTGGACACCCTCCCATTCCCTACAAGTGTTTTTCCAGAATTCTTCATGGCAACAGAGGGCGATGACAGAGGACCAAGCCTTCTGGTATACCCTCCGACTTCTACTCGGGGCGGGTAGCGGGTTGTCCTGTGCCGTCTTGTTGGGCTTATTTTGTGGATATCGTATTTTCGCGTTCGCACCAGAATTCCTCACCCTGGCAGTTGATAAGTGAGAGAACATGGAGTGCCGTGTCGGTATATTCCTGATCGGTTCCGCTATTGGACGAGAACCAATAGTCGGCCCGTTTGGGAGGTTCGGATCCAAGCCGAAGCGGTAGTGTGCCGCCAATTTGACTTACGATCACTTTGGATGGTGGCGTATGCTTGCCGGAATAATCGGTATATCCAGTGGGAGAGCAGGCATGAAGGTTCACACAAAACTTCGGACCAAACATGCTGAACTGAAAATTCAGGAGATCAATCTGAGTGGGGCGTATGCGCCGAAAATGCGGAAATGATCCGGAAAATCCCTTTGCTCTGAGCGAGGGAATGACGACTGTTTTCAGCTGGTTGATCATCTTGTCTCTTTGTTCGCTCATGTGCGTATTTGTAGCCCAACGTTAAATGTGCGCCCACCGGCGCGATTGAAGTGATGTTGAATTGAAATTGAAAAGCTTATGGCCGGTTGGTGCGTCACGACTTATTTTCCTTTCTTCATAAGCCGAGCTTAACGCCCCAAAGACGGGCATAGGCATCCAGAGGTTTCTTCAGATTAGTATTTTCCCGCAGCCAAATGACGGGGCGGTAGATCTTCTGGACAGCAAGGAGAGTGGCTTCGTTCTTACTACTTTTGGTGGCAGCGCCGACTGGACCGATGCTCAGCAGGTAAAGTATTGGGAAAATCACAGAGAGCACCAACACGATGCCTTTCAAGCTAGCCCTCACATGACTGTAACGTCCAAGTTTCAGCTCATTATCTGGTCTCATACTATTTTTTTACCCAACAGTATAGATCATACTCCGGCATATCGAGAATCGACATTCGGAGCTTGGTTGCATGTGGTTAGACTGGACATGGGAACTTGCTGAATGCCAATTCTTTCGAGCCATTGTTTCGAATCTCCCGCGAGGGTGGATTCGGTTTAGCATTCCTGAATTCTCGATATCGTTAGGCAGTTGGCGATGATTGCTTCGGAATGGCGTTGATATCAGCAGGCGACTGGGGGCGAGGTTCGCAGTCTGCCAGAGCGGGTGCGTGACGCGGTGGATCGGGCCGGTGCTAGGCAAGGGAAGGCGGACCGGATGCGTAGACAAGGTTCTCGTTATCCAAGGTCAGTTCTTGGATTTGAAAATTCGCTCACGCTTCGTCAGGTTTATATTTTGACGCGGGGCAGCCAATCAATTTTCAACGGGCGGAGAGGCGACTTGGGCGAGCGCGTCCATCACTGCGGCCACGGCTGGCGGGGCAAGTGCTTCGGGAACGACCGCACCAAGGACGAGGCAGCCGTAAGCAGTGTCCACGGGGATGACTTCCAAGGTGGCACCGGCACCGATTTTCACATGGACATTGCCACCTGTTGCTCCCGGACGGCGGGAGGCGAGTGCAAGGCTGCGGGCGAGGAAATGCAGGCGACCGTGGCTGCTTTCGTCGAAGATCACCGCGCCTTCACGGTCGAGGATGAAAATGCCGGTGGCGGCGAAATGGTGGCGCATCCAGTCGCGGAAGCGTTGGATGCGTTCGAGGAATGGGCCGCGGGCACTGGTCGGGAATTCGGCTTGCGGTTCCTGCGGCGGCGTGGGAGCGGTCTCGCGGACCGGCGGCGGCAGGGGAGGGGGAAGCGGTGATGAAGATGAAGGATCGCTGGCATAACCGACGAATCCATCGTCAAAGCCGGCATCGGTGACGCTGACGGCCGGTTCGTGGTTCGGCTTCATCAAGCGCTCGGCGAGACGCCGGACCTCGATGGGATCGAGCCATGGATAGATCGGGTCCATGGTCTAACGGGCGGCGTGGTGGCCGTTGGCGGGTTCGAGTTTCGCTTCGATTTCCATGCGCAAGGAGTCGAACACCACCTGGGCGCCGGCGCCGTCCTCAAGCACGCCGATGGGCAGGCCGCGGGCGCTGGCGCGGACAAACAATCCGTCGCGGGGAATCTGGGTTTGGAAAACCATTTCCGGTGGCAGCAGTTGGCGCAGCGCGGCGGCGGCTTCCGTGCTTTCCGCTAGATCATGCTGGACCATGGTCAGGCAAACGCCGAGCACGCTCAGCCGCGGATTCATCACCCGCAGGCGGTTGAGTCCTTCCAACAGTTTCGGCACCGAGCGGATGCCCAGCGGTTCGGCCTGTTGGGGAATCATGATCGCGTCACTGGAGGCGATGACGTCGCCGGTGACGCCGAACAGACCGGCTGCGGTATCGATCAAACAAAGATCGAAGCCGCGGGCAGCGACGCTGCGGAGAAAGGCGCGGACACGCGCCAAATGAGCACCCATGCCGCCGCCGCCGGCTTCGTAGTCACTGGCCTGGCCGCTGGCGACCAGTGAGAAGGTTTCCAAGCGAGTCGGGACGATCAGGCGGTCGAGAGGAATCCCGGGATCCGCGAGGTAGTCGTAAAATCCTGCAAGCAGTCGGGATTGGCGGGTCAAGGATAGGCCGACCGAGCCTTGGGGGTCCGCATCGACGAGCAAGGTTCTCACTCCGGCGCGGGCGAACGAATGGGCGAGATTGATCGAGACAGTGGTTTTACCCACACCTCCTTTTTGGCTGGAAACGGCAATACTGATCACACGACGAAGGGAATTGTGGCCTTAGGGTAGCTTCGGCTTGCCACATCGGAAGTCTTTTCTTCAAGATGACGTCATCGAGGGAATGAAAACCCTTTTGAGCTTCCCTCTCATCCCTATGAATTTACGACACCGCTTTGGTTTTCCAGTGGCCGCCATCCTGTTGGCAGGCTTGGTGTTCGGGACCACGGGTTGTCGCAAGTTGAAAAGTGTGGGGGAGCCTGAAACGGTAGCTTTAATTCCTGCGGTGGTGGCTCCGGAACTCGAAATGAACGGTCTGGGTGGTCTTCCCGGTGCGGTTTATCGGAGTCAGGCGGGTTCATCCATTCATTGGCAGCCGTGGACACGTGAAACCATGGACCGTGCGAAGGCCGCCAACCGGTTGGTATTCGCCGTAGTCGCGATGCCGCAGCAACCGGGTTTCCAGGGGGTTCTCGCCGCCCTTGAGTCGGATCAGACCTTGGTGTCCGCGCTGAACGATAACTACGTGCCGGTGCTGGTCGATGGGGATGCGGCCCGTGAGATCGGTTTGCTGACCGCGGATCTTTGCGCCGAGATCAAGCGCCCCCTGCAACTTCCGTTGTTTCTCTGGATGACGTCGGAGGGCAATCCGGTGGCTTGGATCCCGGTGAGTCGCTCGGCCGCAACCCCCAAAGTCGTAGAGCTCTTCAACCAGTCACACACGATGGTTTCCCGGATGTGGGAAGATGACTCCGGCTATGTGATGAAAAACAGTGGACTGGATAACGACTCCCGTAGAGCACGGATCGCCCTTCGGAAAAACACCAGCGTGATGAGCGGGCAACCTGCGGAAGACGTAGTCCGGGCGGTTAGACAATTGACTTCGTTGTATGACCCCACCTCCCGCAGTTTTGACGAAGCCGGAGGATTGTTTCCTTCGGGCGCGTTGGACTTGCTCGCCACGGCGGCGATCCAACCCGGGTTTCCACCGGAATTGCAGGCACGCTGCATGGACGTCACCCGCGAGCTGCTAACCGATCTGCTCCCCAGTGCAATGTTTGATCCTCTCGATGGCGGAGTGTTCGCCTCACGCCGCGGGACTTCCTGGGCATTTCCTGACTTCTCGCGCGACTGCCTCTCCCAGGCCCGCGCGGCGATCGCGCTGTTCGACGCTTTTCGGGCGACAGGTGAGTCCAAGGCATTGGACAAGGCGCTTGGCTTGATTTCCTTTTCGGAGAAGAATTACCTGACCTCGGAGGGGCTGTTCTCCATAGGAATGTCGGATGTCACGAAACCCACCGCTTGGTTGTGGAGCTTGGAGGACATTGAGAAGGAGCTTCCGCCGGAAGACGCCGCATGGTGGATCAAGGCGGCGGCGATGAAGGGACTGGGAAATCTGCCTTCGGAAGTAGATCCACAACGTGAGTTTTTTCGTTGCAACAGCCTCGGAATCGGGCAGTCCGTGGCGGAGATCGCCGCAACGCTGTCACAACCCCAGGAAAATTTCGCACCGCGGTTTGAATCGACGCGCAAGATCCTGCTCAAAGCCCGCGACGCCCGTCTCGGCCCCTCGTTCCGCGACGATAGTTCCCACGCCGGGGCGACCTTCCGGATGGTATCGGCCTATGCTGCGGCCTTCAGCGTGACCGGTGACGGGAATTATCGCAAAAAGGCGGTCGATCTGCTGGAAAAGGCCCGGACATCCTTCTCTGATGGACCTAGGCTCAGGGTGTTTTCCAAAGCCGCTCCAAACTCGATCGGGGCTGGAAGGGCGTTCATTTATGGCCTGGCGCTGCAAGCCGCGCTCGATGTCTCGACCATCACTTCCGACGATAAGTGGTTGCTCTGGGCGGATGATTTAGCCACCACCGCCGCCGAACTGTCTACCGCAACCGATTTCCTCAAAGAATGTCCCGATGATGCGAAAATCATGGACCTCCCGGTGACCGATCTGGTCATGCTCTTCGACGATTCCACCGCAGGGATGATTTCATTTGCCGAATGCCGACTCGCCGAGCGAAAGCGTCCGTTGGTAGTGGATTTTAGCCGGTTGGCCATCCCGCTTCCAACCTACTCCGTGGACCGTCCGATCCTGCACACGGACCTGCTGCAGGCCACCATCGCCCGCGAATTCAAAGCGGCCGTGATCTTGGGCGCGAATGTTTCCCCGGAATTGAAGCTGGCCATCGAGCGGCTGCCGATGCGGATGATTCAGCGCCGGGTCGGCAAGCCTGCGGACGAAATTCCGGCCGGGCAGGTCAAAATCCTGTTTTCAAACAACGAGTCCCGGCTTGTTTCCTCGCAGGCAGCTCTTGAAGAAGCGCTCTTGCCCTCCAAGTCAAAATTATAAAGAATCCTTCAGGTCCGGTTGGAACCCTTACCCTTCATGAAAAAAACTCCCGCACTACTCGCCCTGATTTCTCTCGTTGTCCCGATGACTGCGCAGGCTGATAAATTCACTCTTAAGGACGGAACCATTCTTGAGGCGACCATCGCCAGCGAGACACCGGACTCCTATTTGCTCGAAGTCCAAGTGACCAAGAGCATCCGCGATGAACGCAAGGTCGCCAAGGCGGACGTGGTCAAGGTGGAGCGCGAGCAACCGGATTTGAAAGCCTTCGAGGTGCTCGGAAAACTGGTTCCCACTCCGGATCTGCTAACGGACGAGGAGTATGGTGCCCGTATCAACGCCGTGCAGAAATTCCTCAAGGACTTCCCCACGACAATCAAAGAAAAGGATGCCAAGGCCATTCTTGCCACCCTGAAAACGGAATCCGGCCAGATCGCTTCCGGTGGCATCAAGCTCGATGGTGCAATCGTTTCTCCTGCCGACTATCCATTCAACGCATACGATCTCGATGCCCGTGTCGAGGAGGCGCGAATCCGCAACCTAGTCAACCGCGGGGATTCGCTCGCCGCCCTCCGTGCATTTTCAGAATTCTGCCGCAATTTCGAGAGCACCAGTTCCTTTGGCTCCTTAAGTCCGCTGATGATCCAGGTCATCAAGAATCAGGTGGCGGAAGCGAAGGAGGCTCTCCTGACCTTGGACGCCCGCCTTAAAAAACGTGCGGCCGGTCTCGAACAGATGTCACTAGAGAGCCGTAAAATTAGCGAAAATGCTATCAAGGAGGAGGATGCGGCCCAAGAAGCTAGGTTCAAGGCAGAGAAGAATGCAAAGATGGATTGGGTGACGATCAGTCCCTACAACAAGTCCACCTTGGACGAAACCGCGCGCTTCGGTGATGCCGAGGTCATCCGGCTTTCCAATATCAAGATCAGCGTCGGGAAGGACGGCGGCAGGGCCTGGCGTGAAGCACGAGCTGTCATTCGCAACGGTGGAAGCTCTAGCGCAATCACCACCGCCATCTCAGCCGCCCGCAACGCCGGTGTCTCGCCGAAATACATGGCGATCCTCGAAGAGGCGGCCAAGGCCGGGAAATGATTCGTCTGTTGTGCCGTCCTACTCCGCCTTCATGCCCACACCACGCACCGCAAGCCGCAGCCGCAAGACCGCGGAAACCTCCATCGAATTGTCACTCGATATCGATGGCTCGGGTGTATCTAACATCGATACTGGAATTCCGTTCTTCGATCACATGCTCACGCTGTTTTCCAAACACGGCCTCTTCGATCTAACCGTCAAAACCGTCGGCGACACTGAGGTGGATTTCCACCACACCATCGAGGATACCGGCATCGTCATCGGAGATTGCCTGCGCGAAGCTCTGGGAACCAAAGAGGGCATCCGCCGCTACGGTTGTTGTTATCTTCCCATGGATGAAACGCTGGCCCGTGTTGTTGTCGATCTCAGCAACCGCCCTCACTTGGAATTTCGCGCGCCCGCTGGCACACCGTCCGCGCCTAACATGCCGTTCACCCTCGTTGAGGAATTCTGCCGTGCCGTCGCCTCAAACCTTCGCGCGAACATCCATGTCGAGTTGTTATACGGGCGTGATGGCCACCACATCGCCGAGGCCGTCTTCAAGGGCCTCGCCCGCGCGCTCCGCGACGCGTGTGAGAAGGATCCACGGGTGAAGGGCATTCCCAGCACCAAGGACGCTTTGTGAAAACGGGTATCATCGACTACGGCGGCGGCAACCTGCGCAGCGTCGCTAACGCACTGCGTTCCCTCGGCGAGGATCCTGTGATCATCGCCAGTCCCGAACAGGCGGCGGACGCCACGCACCTGCTGCTTCCGGGCCAGGGCGAGTTCGGCGATACCATGAAGCGTCTTGAACAACGCGGCCTTGCGGCGTTTCTCAAGGATTGGATCACGGCGGACCGGCCCTACTTCGGAATCTGTGTCGGCTATCAGATCTTGTTTGACGCCAGTGAGGAATCGTTAGATGTGCCCGGTCTCGGTATTCTGCCAGGCACCGTCCGCCGGTTCGCGGAAGAACCGGGCCTCAAGATCCCGCACATGGGATGGAACTCTGCGACCGCCACCCATGGCGAAACCAGCGTCTGGCAGGGACTTGGCGAGGATCCGTATTTCTACTACATCCATTCCTATTTTCCGGAACCCGCCAATGCGGATCCGGTAGTGGCGCAGACCACCCACGGGACGCAGACCTTTGCCGGCGCCGTCGAACGTGGTAACCTTTTCGCTTGCCAGTTTCACCCGGAGAAAAGCCAGAAAGCCGGGTTGCGGCTGATCCGGAATTTTCTCGGGCTCCACTGAGATTTTCGTTAGCTCAGGATATCTTCCGTGGTGTCGAATTCCTGATCGTTGGAGTTAGTGCAGCTCTGGCAATGATTGCGGCACAACAGATAGGTTCCGTAGGCGAGCAATCCGACGACCACCGCGCCGCCGATCCATTCCGCAGATTGGCGGTTGGGTTGGCTGCGGAGATTCCGGAGCCGTGTCGCGGCGTAGGCGCCTCCTGCGGCAAGCTGGGACTTCGCCTGATCCGCGATCTCACGGGCGCCGTTAGGCAGCGTGGTCTTCGTGGTATGGGTGACCAGGCTGCCGATGTCCCCGCGGAGTTGCGAGATGTCCTCGCGCACCCGGTTGAGCAGACTGGTTGCCTGGCGGTCTTTGAAAAGTGTGGTGTTCATGGTGGTATCCGGTGAGTGGGTGATTTCAATCAGGGGTTTTTACCGCGGAGGGATCTTGAAATCGCGGAGACGATCAATAACACGAGAAACACGATGAACAGGATCTTCGCAATGCCAGCGGCGGTGCCCGCGATGCCTCCGAATCCGAGAATCCCCGCGATGATGGCGAGAATGAGAAAGGTGATAGACCAGTTTAACATGATTTTGTTTTTTCCATGCCGGAGGTTGAGCGAACGATCAGGAACCCGGCGTGTTCCCCATCGCGTACAGTGGAATTCAGTGGCCGAGTGCGGTTTCGAAGGTGTGGATCGCGGCTTTCAGTTCAGTGGCAATCTCCGCTAGGATGAAGGCGTGGCGGGATTCAAGATCGCCCTTTTCGAGCGCCGCATTCACGGTCCGTTCAAGTTCTTTCTCACCCCGGACACATTCGGCCAAGGTCGCTTCCAGTTCTTCACTTGAGATCTGGGCCCGCAGGCGGAGCCACCAGCGATGAACCGCCGCCTCCGGACTTCCGTCCTCGTCCGGTTTCTCGCCCTGGTTTTCAATCAGAGTGGCGACGTGGTCGACGATCACTTTACGCCGCGCGGCGATTTCAAGAAATGCCGCAGCGATGTCCTGCGATTCGACGACCTTGGCAGCTTCAGTGTAGCCGTCATACGAGTCAACGTAGCGGGTGAGCACATTCTGGAGCTCGGCGGCATCCTTGGCAGCAATGGAATCGACGGTGGACATGCCACAGCTATTGCAGATCGGATACCACCGCCAGATTCAATGCTGAATCCGTTGGAGGTAAACTGATTATGAGAATGATACCAGTCGTTTTGATTAACCTTGGTCGTGCAGATTGCCATAGGTGACGTAATTTGCACGAATCCCTCATCCGGCCCCCACGCGGTCCCTAATCTTCTCGGAGACCCTGTCCAGGTTGTCACTGGCACAAATCAATCGCGCGAACGGTTCGTCCTTCAGTGAGAGGAAAATTTCCCGACAGCGCTGGAGATTCTCCCGCTTCTCAAATTCGTTCGCTGTGTCCCCGCGCGCGCCAATCCGGCCGAGGGCGGTATCCACATCGAGATCCAGAATGAGCAACAGATCCGGGACCGGCGCGAACTCCTCGTTCTTCCGCCGGATCTCCGCCGGATCGAATCCCCGTGCTCCCTGATAGGCCATCGTCGAGAAATAGTAGCGGTCGAGGATGACCACCTTGCCCTCCGCCAGCGCCGGCTTGATCAAGCCGTCCACATGCTCGCGGCGGTCGTTGAGGAAATACTGTAACTCGTCCGCTGGCGATAGGCGGCCGGTGCCTCCCGACTCGCGGACTTTTTTTCCCCACGGGCCGTCCGTTGGCTCACGGCTGAGCACGACCTCGCGCCCTTGCGCCTCGAACCACTCGCCGAGGCGGCGGACCTGGGTGGATTTTCCGGTGCCGTCGATTCCCTCGATGACGATGAAGAGTCCTGCTGGCATTTTGTTAGAGATAGCGGTTCTCAAGGTGGACGAGATAGGCGGCGGTCGATGGCGGGGCACCGGTCGCTTGTTCAATGAGTTTCGCCGGATCCAGCGTCGCACCGTGGGCGTGGACGTTCCGGCGGAGCCATTCCAGCAGTGGTAGCTGGTCCGACTTTTGGAGGCCGGAGGCGACAGCGGCATCCTTGCAGGCTGCGGCGAAGAGCTGGGCGGAGTTGATATTACCCAACGTGTAGGTCGCGAAATAACCGAGTCCACCCATGGACCAATGAATGTCCTGAAGGCAGCCGCGGCGGTCGTCCGGCGGGGCGAAACCGAAGAGTTCGCGGAAACTTTCGTTCCAGGCATTAGGAACATCAGCAACGGCGAGACTGCCATTCATCATCCGGCGCTCGATGCCGAAACGCAGCAGGATGTGCAGGTCGTAAGTCGCCTCATCCGCTTCCACCCGGATCGGTGAGAACTCCGCCCGCCACAGATAGCGGAGAAATTTCTCCAACGGAAATCCCACAAGCTGCGGGAAATGCTCCTGCGCCGCCGGATACCACTTCTCCCAGAATTCCCGCGAGCGGCCGACGTGGTTTTCCCACAGTCGCGATTGCGATTCGTGAATTCCTAACGAAACCGGACTCCCCGACGGTAGCCCGAAATCATCGGCAGGTACCCCTAGCTCATACAGTCCGTGGCCCGCCTCGTGCAGCACGCCGAATAGCGACGAGGTGAAATCCGACTCCATGTAGCGGGTCGTTAGACGGACATCGCGCGGTCCCAGCGTGGTGCAGAACGGATGGGTCGTCGTGTCGATCCGGCCGGCGTTGAAATCGAATCCGACGGCGGCCGCCACCTGCGCGTTGAAAGATTGCTGCGCCGCGACCGGATAGGGACCGGGCGGCAGTTCCGGCGCGTGCGATTTGGAATTCTCCACCGCCTTCGCCGCGATCTCGCGTAATGCCGGCCGCATCGTATCGAAAAGATGGGCCACTGCGGCAGTGCTCGTCGCCCGTTCGTAGCCTTCTAACAAGGCATCATAAGGCTCGTCACGATAACCCCACAGATCCGCCTTTTCACGGGCGATCCCGAGCAAAGTCTCCAAGTGCGGCGCGAATCGTGAAAAATCCGAATGTTCCCGCGCCTCGGCCCATGCATGTTTGGCGAGGGAACTCGCCACCGAGTCCCGGGCCACCAGTTCCACGGTCAATTTCGTCGCCCGGTCAAACTCCCGGCGCAGCTCGCGCAGATTCGCCGTGTGCTTGGAATCCGCACCCGGATCCGCCGCCTCGGCCGCTTCCAGATCCGCCCGCCAGGCGTCCGAAGTCGCCAACTCATGCGCCCGCGACGACAGCCACGCTAGCTGGCCTGCCCGGTATTTCGCCGCGTCCGGCGGCAGGTAGGTTTCCTGGTCCCAACCGATCACGGCGGCGGAAGAACTGATCACTGCCAGCTCACGGGCTTTTTCAAAAATCGACATGCCGGATTTCTGAATGAATCGTGCAGGCAGGCAAAGGCGGAAAATCACCGAATGCCGCAGCCCGCCCAATGGGATGGCTCATTCTGTGGCACTTCCATGATGGATTTGAGGAAAAACTCCTGCACTCGCGGCGCCTGTGCTTGAATCCAAGCATGCAGAACCCATCGATTCCCACCCCAGTTCCGGTGCGTCCGGTTTTCCGCTGGTTCGGTCCGGGGATCATCATGGCGACCAGCGGCATCGGCGCGAGTGACATTATCACCGCGACGGTCGGCGGCGCGACTCACGGGCTGACGTTGTTATGGGCATTGGTGTTAGGTGCGTTTTTTAAATTTGTCCTCAGCGAGGGGCTTGCCCGCTGGCAGCTCGCGACCGGACTCACCGCGCTCGAAGGTTGGGCCCGCTACCTTCCACGCTGGGTGATGGTGCTCTTCGCCTGCTATCTAGTGCTATGGGCGGCGGCCGTGAGCGGCGCGCTGGTCAGCGGATGCGGCTTGGCGGTTGAAAACATCAGCGGCGGTACGATACCCCGGAACTGGGGCGGATTCGCCCAGGCGGTCATCGCATTCGCCATGATCGGATCGGCACACGCAGGGATGTTCACGCGGGTGATGAAACCGCTGATCGTCGTAATGTTCGCAAGCATCGTGGCCTGTGCTGCGCTGACCTTCTCGGATCCGTTCGCTGTGATGCATGGGCTGGTAGTTCCTGAGATTCCCAAAGGTGGCGGGACCTACGTGCTATCGCTGATCGGTGGAATCGGCGGATCACTTACCCTGCTCAGTTATAACTACCTGCTGCGGGACGAGGGGAAGGTCGATCCACGCAATCTCCGCTCGATGCGTCTGGACCTCGCCACTGCCTACCTCTTCACCGCCATCTTTGGTATCTCTGTGATGCTGATTTCTAACCGAGTATTCCACGCCGCCGGGGTCGCCATCACGGATCGTGAAGCCGTCTCGCGCATGGCGGGCGCGCTTTCGAGTCTCACGGGTCCGGTCGGTTTCTATATCTACTCGATCGGATTTTGGGCAGCGGTGCTCGCGTCACTCGTTGGGGTCTGGCGGACGATTCCGAGCATTTTCGCCGACTGTTATTGCCTGCTACGGGGCATGCCCGCGGATCAACGTGAGGCAGCGATCCGGCCGGAAAAGCCGCTCTATCGGGCCGCGCTGCTGTTCATGGCGGCCACCTCCGTTCCATTTTCCTTTCTCGGCAGTCCGCTGGTGATCGTCATCGCGTTCACCGTCCTTGGAAGCCTGTTCATTCCGTTTCTCGCGGGCACCCTGTTGTATCTGAACAACCACATTACCTTTTCCGCGCCGCTGCTTTCTAACCGGGCCTTAACCAACCTCGTGCTCGGTCTCATCGTCATCCTCTTCGGCGTGGTCGGCGCCTTGGAAATGGCCGAACTGTTCGGACGGTAGGCGTTCGATCGCGGTGCCGGTGATGGTGAGTGATCTTAAGCTCTGCTGCGCCCCTCCAGGCTCTCCGCTATTATTTTGGATAGAAACAGGAAGTCACCACCAAGGTCTGGTAGGGCGGCAGAATCAACAACTCGGATGGGACGTAGCCCGATTTCACATCGCGCCACTCCTTATCGATGTAGAGCTTGGAATTCCGCGGGAATTCGACGTGGAATTTGCCGCTGGCGTCGATTCCATCGATCACCGCCCAGCGAGCGGGATCCCCCCCATTGCCGGTGTCGGAAAACACGAGGATCACGGGGCGGCTTTGCAGCAGGTCCTTGCGGATGAGTTCGGAGACTTGCTTGAGATTGTCCGTTCCCAGGGTGCTGAGGACCGGCTTGCTACGGACGCCGGTTAGCTTGACGATGTTGGCAAGGAAGTCTTTCCCGGGATGCGGTTCTTGGAATCCCAGCGCAATGTTCTGATCATGGATTTGTTGGAAGAACCCGTCGATCTCATCAAGACGCATCGGGAAATCATCTGCGCCGGGGTTCCAACTCAATTCGTTGAAATCGACCGCAGATGCTTTCGAGCCGGCCTTCGCGGTGCCAGTAAACCTCGCGGGGCGGTAGTAAGCGATGAGCTTGGCCAACATGCATGTCGGACTGTAGCCGATGAATGTTTCACTGCTCTCGGTGGTTTCGTTGCTGTATTCGGTAAATAGATAACTGTTGTTAGAGTAGGAGTCGGTGAACAGCGGCCCGATGCTAGCGGGCGGAGTTTTAAAATCCGGTGTTTTGACCGTCATTTCCTCATCACTGTAGCGGAAGCCGAGGCCGTTGGTGGCAAAGGCGCGGACGTAGTAGGTCGTGTTCGGGGTCAGGTTGATAGCATGGCCTTGGTAGCATTCGCGGTGGGCGAGGGTATAGGTGGCATCTCGGACGGTGGGGTTATTGGACGTGGACCAGCAGAAGCCGTAGGCA
>JBBQDJ010000044.1:0-13434 GCA_038319595.1 Verrucomicrobiales bacterium | reverse complement strand
GCTTGATGACCGCGGGCGCGGGCAGGCCGAGGCCGTCGATCAGCGGCCCGCAGATCAGCGATTGGTTGTTGAGGGGCGTGGTTAGGCGGGCATCGAAAAACGCACGGGAACTGCCGTCCGGCCGGTGGCAATGGGAGCAGTTGCTGTCGAGGTAAGAGCGGGCGTATTTCTCGTCAGATAGATAGGGATCATTGACATCGCCGGAAGTGATGACGTTGGCGAGGGTGGACTCCTTGAGCACCGTCCCGATGAATCCGGCGGCGCTGAATGACTCGATCTGGTTCGCACTGACGCCGTTCGGATAGGTCACGGTGCGGTTCAGCTGCCGGGTGCGGAATCCGAGCACGGAATTGTCACCGGGCTGATGGCATTGGAAACACTGGTTGCGGGAGGGGTAGAGATAGGGAAATGTCTTGCCACTGACAGTTAGATTCTCGGTTAGGCCGTCTTCGATGAGGTCGGCTTCGGTTCCGTCGGGACGCCATTTGTAGCTGACGCCGCCCCAGCCGTCGGTGCCGTGGACGAGCAGGCGTGTTTCCAGTGGAGCGCCGTTTTCCGGGCGGGCAAAGTGTTTTACGAAGATGGTCCCGGTCGGGAGCTGCCAGCCATGGTTCTCGCTGTAAGTGATCTGTTCCTGCGGGGTGTTAGGCGCGCCATCGCTGGGGATCATCACCCAGCGCTTTTTCGAAAGCCCGGAAGACCAGAGCGGCATGTTCACCTCATAAGGGATCATGCCCGCGGCTGGAGTCAGGGTGGCCAGATCGGTGAAAACTCCCGCTTGCGAGAGCAGCGGCGGATATTCCCAGGTGGCACCGGTGATGGTTCCCGCCCGCGCGATGCGGGAGATCTGCCCGCCGCCGGATGCGCCCGCACCCATTTGCAGGAGCAGGGACTCACCCTTGGAGTCGGTGCCGAACGAACAGATGCCGTTCCAGAGATTTCCCGCACGGCCCTGGCCGATCTGTTGGACGGAGACGGCGGTGTTCGTCGCCGCGTCGTATTCCAGCGCGTAGTAGAACTGGGTGCCGTTGTCACCGAAGAGGTATTTTCCTGCGAGTTCGGGAATGGCGGTGCCGCGATAAACATGGCCGCCGATGACGCAGTTGCCGATTGAGTGCTCGTATTGATGGATCGGTCCGCGCTCGGTGCCGATCAAGGGACTCGGTTTGGTGCGGAACCCGGTGCCGTTGCCTTCCATGTAGTTCCATTGAAAATTCAAACCGGGTGCGTCCATCACGTCGATTTCCTCCCAGGTGGCCGCTCCGACATCGCCGATCCAGAAGCGGTTATCTTGCGCGTCATAGGTCATCCGGTGCGGTTCGCGCAGGCCGATGGCGTAATATTCCTCCAGCGCGCCGGGCTGGCCGACCCACGGATTGTCGTTAGGAATATAATAGCCCTGCGTGTAAGTGTGATCGATGTCATTCACCTGGGTTTCACCCGCTTGCAAAGGCGGCTCGGCAGGTTGGTGGATGATCGGATGGCTGAACGGGGCCCCGCGCATATCCACATCCATGCGCCATACGCCGGAGCGCACGCGGTCGCCGATTTTCTGTGTGTGGGGGGTGGAGTCGCCGCTCTCCGTACCTTCGTCTCCGAGGCTGAGATAGAGGTATCCATCGCCGCCGAAGACGAGGCCTCCGCCATCGTGTCCGCGCGCGGTGTCGAACTGTTGCATGAGGATCAGCTCGCTGGCGGGATCGAAGGTGGCGGTGGCGTTGTTCCAAGAGAATCGCGAGAGGCGGCTGTAATAGGGGTTGAAGGCGTCGATGGGCGCGTCAGCATCGTCAGTCGGGTGATAGAGATAATAGAGATAGATGAAATCCTTGCCCTCGCTTTTTCCGAAACGTGGGTGGAAAGCGGTGCCCAGAATCCCACCGTGCTTGTGGCTGGGTACGCCGGGATCCCAGTTCATATACCAAACCCGGTCGCGGATATCGAGCACCGTAGTTAGATTTGCCGGCGTCACGGCATCGTCGTCCGGCAGGCGGAAAATTCTCCCGTCCATTTCGGCCACCATCAGCTCGGTGGTGGATGAAGGCCAAGGCTCGGCGGCGATCGGTGACTCCCACGCCAGATTGGGAAACGCTTTGACGGTGTCCACGTCGGTGGGGACGATCGAGAGTGTGGGCAGCGCGCCATTGGCAAACGCAGTAACCGGTTTCGCGCCGCCGAATCCAGCGAGCCCCTCGCTGTAGGTGCGAAGTGAGACGGCAGCGGGGGAGGGGAAATCCGCGGGCACTGCGGTACCGGGATTGCGTTTAGCACACCATTTCAACGCACGCACCAGCGTTTCCTGAAACGCGGCGCAACGCATGCCTTCAGGGGCCGTCTGGTCAGTCCAGATGTGACCATAGGTCGAGGCGTAAACCCGGCCGTCGCCGTAGCGGACCGTCCACTCGACGGGATGCTGCAGCGCGGGTTGGCCGGCGGGCGGATCCGGGTCGGCGGCGGAGGAAAGGATGGTGACGTTCTGTTGGAGATCCGGGCCGGTTCCCCGCGGGAATCGAACCACCTCCAGATCGGCAGCGGTCCATGCCGCGGGAAGGCCTGCATGGATCGGATGCTCTAACGGCAGTCCGTGGCGGGTCACTAACGAATTCGCGCGGGCGCCGTGGCCGGTCGCGAGGCCTGAGCCGGGCGGATGGACGGTGAGCGAATCGTCCGGATTGATGGTGAAGGCCGTTCCGGTAGAAGCCGGATGCCAGGCGAGCCCGATGATTTCCTGAAATTCCGGCCAATTCGTGAACGCCTGGTTCGCCTCATGAAAGCCGATGAAACCGCCACCGCCCTGGACATACGCAGCAAACGCGGTTTTCGCGGCGGTTGGCCAATCCGCGCCACCCGCCGCGTTGCTGTAGCCGGATAGAACGACATCGTAGTCGGAAAACTGCGGGTTCCACGCGGCCCATTCCGCGCCGGTGATGTCCTGCGGAACGACGCTCAGGGTCGTTTCAAACGAACCGTCGCGGGAAAGGATTGCGCGGAAAATCTCATAGCGCCGCGCCCAGTCGTGATTGCTCGCCCCCTCGATCACCAACACCTTGATCGCAGGCAATGCCACCGGTCCGCCTGAAATCCGGAAATCATCATAGACGATGTTTCCGCCGATGTCCGGGTCGGTCGAGCGCACTTCGAGCGTCAGTTTTCCATCAGATCCGGGGACCGCGGGAATTTCGACCAATTCATAACCGCCCGACCAGGTCTGCGCGATGGTTCTCACCAACGATCGAACTACCACTCCGTTCACCAGCACCTCGCCATGCGTATCGCCGGTGCCCCAGTAGAGGTGGCGAGCGTGGAGGAATGAAAAGGTGTAATTCGCGCCCGGCGCCAGTCCGGTGATAGTTTGGGCGATTCCGCCAGCACCGCGGCCACCGGTGTCCACGACATTGGTTCCTTGCGGTGGATTGGCGTTTCCGAACTGCACGACATCCACGTTTTCCCGGGTCACCCGCCAGCCGGGCAGTGAAAAACCGGATAGATGGTCGTTGCCGGCCGGCCCGGCGTTGTCGGGATCGACGGCCGGATCACTGAGCGGACTTTCAAATCCGCCATTGACCAGAGCGCGTCCCCCGCGGGGATCGGTCATGACTGTTAGGCTTGCCCACGGGTGCGCGGGTGGCGGCGGCATCCCGCCCGCCTCGATCCTGACCGCATCCAAAAGCAATCCCGGGTCGGTGGTTTCCAAAGATTCGATGCGCAGAACCGCCGTGGTCGCACTCGGGACAAATTCGAAACCATTGGAACTCAAATACTTTTCATTCTGGCCGTTATGGATCTCACCGATTGCCACGCCGTCGATCCTGATCCGCGCGGCAGCCGGAAGATGGTCCGGGGATTGCGCCAGATAGGCGAGCCGGAGCTTGTGGGTTTGCCCCGGCACCAGACCGGTGAAAGCCTGTTCGATAAAGCCGTTTTGCAGATCCAGTCGGTGGGTTCCTTCGTAAGACAAGCCATTTTCCACCACGACATTGGCGCTCGTCCAGCCCGTCAGGCCGTCTTCAAAACCTGGGTTGATCCCGACCGGAGCAGCGGAGAGGAGTCCGGGCAAAAGCACGGACAGCAAAAGGCAAACAATGGGGAAACGAATCATATCCGGGGGACGACATCGGAATAATGCAGAATCCGGGCCGAAAACCCAATCCGAAATCGCGTAGGTCGGCTATTCGCCTATTTCCCGATCCAAAACACATCGAGGAAAAACCAGGTGATCATCGCCAGGCCGATCGTGATCTTGAATCCCATCCCCGCGACCACGCCGACCACCGAGCCGACGCCAGACTTCACGGCGTGGTGGGCCTGTTTCTTCGCAAACGCGATTTCAAGAACGAATGCGCCGATCAATGGGCCCAGCAGCAGCCCGAGCGGCAGGAAAAACATTCCTACCAGACTGCCGAGGATCGCGCCGACCGCCCCCCAGCGGGTCCCGCCGAACCATCTGGAACCCGCCGCGCCGCTGAGCATTTCGAAGGTCTGGGAAATCGCCATCAACAGCCCGAGCACCACGAACGACCACCATTGCAGACCTGACTCCGTCCCCAGCATCAAGCGATAGGCGATGGCCGCGATCAGCAGGATCAAATGCCCGGGGAGCACGGGCAGAATGCAGCCAATCGCCCCTGCGACCAACAGGCAGAGGGTGATGAACCACGCCAACCCGGTGCCGACGCCCTGCATCATGCCGCTTGATAGAATGAATTCCCACATGCCGGGTGATTTACAGGATGAGTGGCCTTGGTGCAAATCTTCCGTCGTGATTCGCCCAATCTGCCGAGTCGGGCTTAGCGGAATTTCAAGGCCGCGAGAGGGCCTGGATCAACTGCATGGCTTCCTGGAAATCCGGCCGAAGCTGGAGCGCGCGGGTGGCGGCGCTGAGGGCGTCGTTCTTCTGGCCGATGCGGGCGTGGATGGTGGCGCGGGCGTAGGGAATCGACGGGTCGGAGGGATCCGCGGTTTCGCCATTGCGGAGGGCGGCGATGGCGCTTTGGGTTTGATTCCTGCCGTTGAGGGCGAGGCCGAGATTATACCAAGCGCGGGCATAGGATGGATCGAGCTGGACGGTTTTTTCAAATGCTGCGATGGAGCCGGCAGCGTCGCCGGCTTCGTTGAGGGAAAGGGCGAGCTTGAACTGGTATTCGGAGTTTTCTGGGTCGAGGGCGATGGCTTTTTTCAACGACTCGACAGCGGCTTTGGTATCGCCGCTGGTGCTGAGGAGGATGGCGAGATCGTGATGGAAGGGCGGGGAGTTAGGATCCCACTCGACCGCCTTGCGCATTTGGCGGATCGCGGCGGCGTTGTCCCCACGCAGCGATGCGAACTGGCCGAGCTGCATACGGCCGGTCGGTTGGTCCGCATTGTGGTCGAGCATGAGGACGAGTTCCTTGCCGGCGCGGGAGTTGAGATCTAACGTGGCGCATAACGCCCAGGCTGCGGCGATGCGGACGGCGCGGATGGGATCATCCAAGAGCGGCTGGATCGCGGTGCGGACATTGGCGTTGTCCGACCTAACGGATTCGCCGAGCGCGCGGACGGCGGCTTCGCGGACGAGCGGGCTGGGATCGGAAATTTTTCCTAACAGTGCTTGGGTGACTTCCGGTTGGAGGACCCAGCGGCCGAGCAGATGGCAGGCGGTGGCCCGCCAGGCGGGGATGGGCTCGGTGGAGAGCAGTTTCACGAGCCCATCGCGTGCGGCGGGATCGCCCCGGCGGGCATTGGCGATGAGCAGGGCGCGGGTGCGGGTGGGGCGGTCGGGTTTGGTGCCGTAGAACCCTTGGTGAGCTGCGATGGCCCAGTCGACGTCCTTGTCGGTGTGGCAGCGGTTGCAGGCGTTAGGAACGTTGAATTCCTTAGTGAGCTTGGGATCGGGGATAGTGAAGCCGTGGTCGTGGCGCGGGTCGCGCTGCATGTAGGTGGTGACCGGCATGTGGCAGGAAATGCATTGGTTGCCGGTGCTGTCCGCACCGTGATGGCTGTGGCGGGTGGGGTCGATGACCGGAGCGGTGGGGAAATCCGTGCGTCCGCCGACGTGGCAGTTCATGCAAACCTGGTTGCCGGGGGAGATGAGTTTGTTAGAGTGCGGGTCATGGCAGTCCGCACAACGGACACCGGCGTGGTGCATCTTGCTAGAGAGGAACGCGGAGTATTCGTAGTTTTCCCCTTGGACCTGGCCATCCGGATAGAAGGTGTCGGTCTCGTCGGTGAGGGTGAGGCTGTGGTGGTCGAGGAACGGCTCGCCGGGCGTGGCGTCGCCGGTGAGTTCGGCGCGGCGGGAATGACAGGCGGCGCAAGTCTCGGTCTGCTGATCGCGGTTAAATTTGTGAATCGTGGGGTCCTTCGTCGCGCCCGCCGGTGGCTTTTCCTGCCAGGTGACGTGGTCCTTCATCGGGCCGTGGCAGGCTTCGCAACTGACAGACATTTCCGCCATGGACGTGTGGTAGCTGTTGGTGCGCGGTTCGTAGTTTTTCCTAACACGGGTGTTGTGGCAGGCGGCGCACATGGCGTTCCAGTTCATGCCTTGGCCCGTCCAGTGGCCCCAATCACCGGGGGCGCGTTCGTCGTCGTTGCCGTAAACGTCGAACCATTCATTTTTCGCAGGGTCCAGGGTGACATCGCAGGTCTGCATGCGTCCACCGGGCGCGGGAATGAGGAACTGGCGGAGGGGTTCGTTACCGATGACACTTACCGCCTGATAGGCTCGGCGCTGTTTGTCGAGTCCGAGGGTGAGGATCTTGGCAAGGCCATCCGCATCGACGAAGGCTTCGGAGGTCTCCTTGCCGTGAACGAGGGTCTGTTTCGGGGTGAAGGAGTGGTAATCCTCGTCCTTCGAGACGAGGCGCTCGGCCTGGCCGTGGTTCGAGGGTTTCCACGACTGGAAGGCGGCCTCGTGGCAGGCGCGGCAAGTTTCCGAGCCGGCGTATTTCGAGTGGACCTCGTCTTCCGGGGCGATGATCGGGGCGTTCGGATCGACCGCAGCGACTGCTAACGGCTTCTCGCGGGGAGCGGATTTCGAAAAATGATGCACCGCGAGGGCGCCCGTGACAAACGCCGCCATCCCGATGACAATCCCGCGCAAAGTCGCTTTTTTCCCGATAGGCATGGCGATCACTTAGCGCGCTGGAGGAATAAATCAATCCCGTCCACGAGCGCGAGCCAACTGGCCTCGATGATATTATCAGAAACGCCGACGGTGCCCCAGGTGGATTCGCCGTCGGTCGAGACGATCAGCACGCGGGTTTTGGCGGCGGAGGCGTCATGGCCGTCGAGAATGCGGACCTTGTAGTCGAGCAGCGAAACGCGGAAAATTTCGGGATAGAAGGGGAGCAGTGCCTTGCGCAGGGCGAGGTCGAGCGCGTTGACCACACCCTGGCCCTCCGCGACGGTGAGTTCGGGGGTGCCATTGACGGCAAGTTTCACGGTGGCTTCGCAAACCGGCGGGTGGCCGTCGCGGTATTGGCGGAAGCTGGTGTGGTATTCGGTTAGGTCGAAGGGTTTTTCGTAGCTGCCCAGTTCGCGGCGGATGAGCAGTTCCAGCGATCCACCGGCGGCCTCATAGGAATAGCCCTCGTTTTCCAGTTCCTTGACCCGGCGCAGGATGGCACCGGCCACCGGTGATCCTTTTTCCAGCGGGATGCCAAGTTCCGCCGCCTTGACTAAGATGTTCGATTGGCCGCTGAGTTCGGAAACGAGGATGTTCTGTGAATTGCCGACACTCGCCGGGACAATGTGCTCGTAGCTGCGCGCCAGTTTTTGCACCGCGTTGACATGCATCCCTCCTTTGTGGGCGAAGGCGGTGCGGCCGATGAATGCGGCACGGGCGAAGTGTGGGTTGTTGGAAACATCGTCCACGAAATACGAGAGATCGCGGAGCTGTGCGAGATGTGGCACGACCGGCAGGTTCATCTTCAGCTGGAGGATGGGGATGACGGATGTTAGATTGCAGTTTCCCGTGCGCTCGCCATAGCCGTTGATCGTTCCTTGAACTTGGGTGGCTCCGGATCTAACGGCAGCGACGGCGTTGGCGACGGCGAGTTCGCAGTCATTATGGGTGTGGATGCCGATGGCGGTGTCGGGCAGGTGGTTTCTCACCGCCTCGCAAATTTCCGCGATTTCCGAAGGCAGCGTGCCGCCGTTGGTGTCGCAAAGGACGAGGCAGGCGGCACCACCGTCGGCTGCAGCCCAAAGCGTGGCCAAGGCATGGGCGGGGGAATCCTTGTAACCGTCGAAAAAGTGCTCCGCGTCGTAAATCACCTCGCGGCCGTGTTTGACGAGATGAGCGACGGTCTCGCGGATCATTGCCTGGTTTTCCTCCACGGTGGTGCGCAGGATCTCGGTGACCTGGAGCTCCCAGCTCTTGCCGAAAATGGTCACGACGGGTGTTTCCGCTTCGAGCAGCAAGCGGACTTGGGAATCCTCATCGACCGGCGTATCGGCCCGGCGGGTGGAACCGAAGGCGGCGAGCTTGGCATGCTTCAAATCCAGTTTTTTCGCCTCGCGGAAGAACTCGATGTCCTTGGGATTGGACCCCGGCCAGCCACCTTCGATGTAGTCGATGCCGAAATCATCCAGCCGCTGGGCGATCCGCAATTTGTCGAGACCGGAAAGTTGGAATCCTTCGCCTTGCGTGCCATCGCGCAGGGTGGTGTCGTAGAGAAATACAGGTTTGGTGGTCATCGGCCGGGGCGCGGAGACTATGGGTCTCCCGGCGGATGGGCAAGGGAGAAGAGAATTGGACATACCGGATGACAAGCAGCCTGAAAGATGCTTAAGTGAAGGAGCGTTTGGTGGGTCCCTGGAGGGAGCAAATTTCACCTCTTAATGGCCTTATTTTCCCATTGTCAAATGATCTCAAATTTAGTAAATCGATCATTCCAAAGTCTTCGCGCCGGCCTTGTGGTGTTCTCTGCCACGATGGTCCCTGCCATTTCCGCGCCTGATTTCGTTCACGAAGTCGCCCCCATCATCAGCAAGAAGTGCATCGAATGCCACAACGAGTCCAAAAAGAAAGGCGGGCTCTCGATGAACACCGAGGAGAAATTCAGGGAAGGCTCGGAGAACGGTCATATCGTTGATCCGGTGAATCCTGAGAAAAGTCTCATTTTGAAATTGATCGTGTCCGATGACGAGGACCTGATCATGCCGCCCAAAGGCAAACCGCTGGATGACCAGCAAGTCGAGACGATCAAAGCTTGGGTCCTCGGCGGCGCGAAATGGGAGCCCGGGTTCGCTTTCAAAAAGCCCGCCTACGAGCCCCCGCTGCGTCCAAGAAATCCACAGCTCCCGGCCGCAGTCGCCGGACGGGTCAACCCCATTGACCGCATCATCGACCATTATCTGACGGAGAACAAACAGTCACCGCGACCACCGCTTGACGACACCGCGTTTCTCCGTCGCGTCCATCTCGACCTCGTCGGATTGCTTCCTGATGTGGAAACCGTCCGGAAATTCGCCACGGATCCATCACCCGACAAACGGCAGCGGATGGTGGATGCGTTGCTCGCGAACAATACCGACTTCGCCGATCACTGGATGACTTTCTGGAACGATCTTTTACGCAATGACTACGTCGGCACCGGCTACATCGACGGCGGTCGCAAACAGATCAGCGGCTGGCTCTATCAGGCGATCGCCAGCAACATGGCGTATGACGAATTTGTCCGGCAGTTAGTCGCACCTTCAGCTCAGAACGACGGGTTCGCCAACGGCATCAAATGGCGCGGCACCGTCTCCGCCGCGCAGATCACCCCGATGCAATATGCCCAGTCGGTCGGGCAGACCTTTCTCGGCCTCAACCTGAAGTGCGCCTCCTGCCACGATTCCTTCGTGGACCGCTGGAAACTCAGCGAAGCGTATGGACTGGCTGCCATCTACTCGGATGAACCGCTGGAAATGTACCGTTGCGACAAGCCGACCGGCAAAAAGGCGGTGCCCGGCTGGCTCTTCCCCGAACTGGGAACCGTCGATCCGTCCCTGCCCAAGCCAGAACGCCTGAAACAACTCGCTGCGCTCATCACCCATCCACAAAACGGTCGCACTCCACGCGCCATCACCAACCGGATCTGGCAACGCCTGATGGGGCGCGGCATTGTCCACCCCGTCGATGCGATGCAGTCCCCACCGTGGAACGAAGACCTGCTCGACTACCTCGGGGTCCATCTGGTGGAAAACCACTATGATCTCAAAAAGACGATGCGCCTGATCTGCCTGTCGCACGCCTATCAGTCGGAATCCGAAGTCTTCACCGAGGTCCCCAAGGAAACCGGCTACGTCTATCAGGGACCGCGGCCGAAACGTCTCACCGCCGAGGAGTTCACCGACGCGATCTGGCAAATTTGCGGCACGGCCCCTAACAAAATTGATGCTCCCGTCGTCCGGCAGTCCGATTCTCAGGGGCCAGCGGTTTCCATGAAGGCGCCATGGATCTGGTCCGCCACCAATCCGGCGCCCGCAGGGAGCAAGCTGACCTTGCGGAAACGTTTCAAACTCGAGGCCATTCCGCAGATCGCGAAGGCGGTCATCAGCGCGGACAATCGTTTCGAACTCCGCATCAACGGCGTGAAAGCAGGCGCGGGAACGAACTGGATGGAACCGGTCACGCTTCCGCTCAAGGGGCTGAAGGTCGGATCTAACGAACTACTGCTCATCGTCACCAACGAAGGAGAGGGTCCAAACCTCGCCGGCGTCACCTTTCACGCCATGATGAGACAGGACAAGAAATGGGCGGAGATGGTCAGTGACGCGTCCTGGGAAACGACCGAAGCCATTCCGGATTCCAAAGGGCAATTCACCATTGCAAATGTTGTCTGGAAACCAGCCGTTGAAATCAATCCCAACCCTTGGGATTCCGTCACCAATGAGATTCCTAAACTGCTTGCTGCAGCGACCGGTCCGCAGCCCATGGTGCGGGCGTCCTTGCTGAAAAGTGACCTGCTGATGCGCACGCTCGGCCGCCCGAACCGCGAACAAATCGTAACCACCCGGCCCAACGATCTGGCCACGCTCGAAGCGATGGACCTCAACAACGGGACCATCCTCGATGATCGTCTGGCGGAAGGTGCGAAAGCCCTGTTAGCCAGAAATTTTGCTTCATCCGAAGAGCTCGCCTCCTACGTCTGGCAGGCCGCGCTCAGCCGGGAACCCAACGCGGACGAACTCCAGCTTGCGGTTTCCCAGCTCGGTCCTCAACCGCAACCCGGCTCCGTCCAGGACCTCCTCTGGGGCGTCCTGATGCTGCCCGAATTTCAAATCGTCCGTTAGCCCTCAATTAGATCCGACTGCCATGCAAACGCTCCCGCTCGATCCCGAACAACCCCGCAGGGATTTCCTGAAAAAACTTTCAGCCGCCTCCATCGCCGCGCTGATGGCCCGTGCTCCCCGCGCCAGTGCGGAAACCATTGTCCAGCCGACCGCCACTGCCGACGCCTGCATCCTGTTATGGATGGGTGGTGGGATGGCCGCTCCGGAAACTTTCGACCCGAAAGCCTATCAGCCTTTCGTCAAGGGCACACCTGTTTCGAAGATGCTCTCCACCTTTCCGTCCATCAACACGGCGGTGGACCATATCAAGATCTGCCAAGGCCTTGAAAACATCGCCAAGGTCATGGATCGGGCCACCCTGATCCGTTCCGCCGTCCAGCCGGATCTCGGGACCATCCTCCACTCGCGCCACCAATATCATTGGCATACCGGTTATGTCCCGCCGCAAACGGTCGCGGCTCCCCACGTCGGCGCATGGATGGCGAAGGTGTTAGGACCGCGCAATCCGGTGATGCCAGCCTTCATCAACATCGGCCAGCGGCTTGAAGGTGTCGGTGAGTCCGAGGAACTCAAGGCGTTCACCACCGGAGGCTTTTTCGGTTCGGAGTTCGGACCGATGAACCTGCCGTTTCCAGAAGAGGCCATGCTCGCCGTGCGCCCCCCCAAGGGCATGGAGCCCGGACGCTTTGCGAGCCGCCGCGCGTTCTTCAAAAAACTCATCGACAGCAATCCGCACCGCGACCTGATGTCCGACTATCAGCAGGAGTCGATGCTCCGCTCATTGGACAGCGCCCACCGCTTGTTGTCGGCCCCCGAGGCCAAAGCCTTTGATCTCGGCCTTGAATCCAAGGAAACCCGGGAGGCCTACGGTAACAGCCACTTCGGACAGGGATGCCTGCTAGCTAGGAATCTGGTAGAGAACGGCGCAAGGTTCGTCGAGGTCACCACCGAGTATGTGCCGTTCCTGAATTGGGACACCCATGCGAACGGCCATGAGGTGATGGAGCGGATGCACCGCGAGATCGACTCACCGATCGCTCGCTTGATTCTCGATCTTGAGGAGAGAAAACTGTTGGATAGAACGCTGGTAGTGATCGCCTCGGAGTTCAGCCGCGACGCGATGATCGAAGGGGTTCCCGGTTCTTCTGCCAAGGATCAATCGACGGCGAAATCCGATACGCTTGAAGAAACCAAGCACTACGGCCTGCACCGGCATTTCACCGGCGGCACCTCGGTGGTAATGTTTGGCGGCGGCATGAAGCGCGGTTTCATCTACGGCTCGACCGCGGACGAAAGACCACTGATCGCCACCTCCAATCCGGTTTCTATCAGCGATTTGCACGCCACGATTTTCACCGCCATGGGCATCAGTCCCAAGACGGTTTATGACATCGAGCAGCGGCCGTTTTACGCGACCCAGGACGGGACGGGGGTCGCGGTGAAGGAAGTTTTCGCCTGATCACGTGAGGGGTCAAAAGGGAAGTCGATGCCTTCGTTCATTTCCACAAACTTTGCGGGTGGACGATCTTGGGGATCAAAACGGATGGGCGTGGGCGGGTCCATCCAGTTCGGCGGTGTCCGGGTTGGCATCAAAGATTCCCGACGGCGCGCTGATCCGCTTGTCCAGCGACAATTAAAATGACTCACTCGGACCGAGCTGGGGTGCCCTGTGGCCAACCTTATGGCGATCAAAGAGTTCCCCGCATTCGTTAGGCAGACAGAAGTGTCCACCCTTCATATCCTGTCCGGCTGAGGACAGCGAACTGGGGTGAACAGCCCGCCAATCTGAATTTTCATGCGGCACTAGTGTCGCGTAAAACTCAAATTGGTGGATATGGAGGCACGACCTTACTGTCGTGCTGCCAATGGCTGGCGCAAGAAAAGAGCTTCGCGCGAGTTCATGCTCACCGCAGTGGCCAGGCGGACAGAAATGTTCACCCTCCTTAACCTGTCCGCCAATTTGAGTTTTCATGCGACACCAGGGCCTCAAGGCCAGTCGGATCAGAAATCAAGGCGTGTTTTCATACCGCCAACGATCATGGCAGTTTGATTTCTGCCGATTCACCGTCTTTCAAATCGTGCTCAGCAATCGTCTTGCCTTCTTGGATGATGGTCAGGTGCTGTGCCTCGCCACGGCGCTCGACGACCACATCGAAGTTGCGGTTGAAGGCTCGCACC